>JANYJA010000249.1 GCA_025358575.1 Terriglobia bacterium | reverse complement strand
AAGTGCTTCTGTGATTGATGTTCTGGCGTGCATCTGAGCCACCCAGATAAGGAGGAACGTATGCTTTGGACGATTTTTGTGATTCTGTTGGTGATGTGGCTTCTGGGGCTAGTCACTTCGTATACGATGGGCGGGTTCATTCACATTCTGCTGGTTATTGCCATCGTGGTCGCGCTGATCCAGATCATCTCGGGCCGCCGAGCGGTCTAGTCAGGCATCTTTTATACGGGACAGGACCGGGGGTCCTGTCCCCACCCACTTCTACATCGAAAGCTGGATTTGGCCTTTTTCCCGCAAGCCGGATAAAGCGAGCCCGTAGCGGCCGCGGCATCCGGTCTTTTCGAAGATGTGCTTCAAGTGGATTTTCACGGTTCCAGTCTGAATTCCAAGTTGCCCCGCTATGTCTTTGTTGCGAAGTCCCTTCTCCACCAATTCCACTACTTGATTTTCACGGCACGTCAGCGGAGATCGTCCAGCGCGGTCGGTCAGCCCATTCATCGAAAAAATGGTGTCCTCCATCCACGTTTGACCCTGCGTCACCGCGCGCAAGCACGATAACAACGTTTCGCCGTCGGCGGTTTTTTGAATGATTCCCTGAGCCCCTGCCTGCACCAATTTCAAAGCTTCGGAGTTAGAGATGCCCGCACCCCAAACCACGGCACACGACTTCTCTTGCAATTTTAAATCGGCCAGCCAGTCGGCCACCGGCTGCAGTCCAAAGGTTTTGTCAATCAGCACCACAGCAGGGCGCAAGCTTCGGACCAGTTCCGCGCCCCCGGCCAGGGTGGTGATTGCGCCGGCGTACCGCAAATCCTCACAACGGCTTAGTAGTGACCGCAGACCCTCCGCGACCAGAGGCTGAGTGTCACAGACCACCACCGTTTTCGAGTTCATATTATTCATCCTTGGGCTCCAGCCTCCTTTTACCTAGATCGGCTGAATTCGAAAAGAGTTTAGTACGCTCACAACCGAGTTGTTCTCACTCGGCTGATAAGATGTTCGGTTGTTCGAGCTGACCGCTGAGAACGCCGGAACCTATTTATTGTCGCGAGGTGTGCCCGCCCACCCGGCACGAGTCGCAAACCTGGGGGGCGGCGTTTCGAACACTGTCTTACTGACCGAATTCCAGGGCCGTCGCATTGTGGTCAAGCAGTCTCTGGAAAAGTTGCGCGTCGCCGAGGAGTGGATTTCGGATCGAAACCGGATCGCCCGCGAATGTCAGGCCATGCAATGGCTCGCGCCCAGACTTGGCGGCGCAAGCGTGCCCGCAATCGTTTTCGAAGATCTGGATAATTGCATCTTCAGCATGGAAGCAGCCGACCCCGCCGCGAAAAACTGGAAAGATCGCCTGCTCGCGGGCGAGCTGAACCCTGACACGGCTGCACAGGTTGGCTCGTTGCTGGGTCGCATGATCTCGGTTAGTTGGCGCAACGATGAAGCCGCTCGCGCCTTTGGGGATCAACGGGTGTTTCGGCAGCTTCGCGTCGATCCATACTACCGGACTACGGCGGCTCGGCACCCCGATCTGGCGAACCATTTCGAACATCTAATTGAAAGGTCGGCGGCACGACGCGTTAGCCTGGTCCACGGAGACTGGAGCCCGAAAAACTTCCTGGTGCACGAGGATCGGGTGGTCGTCATCGACTTCGAGGTCATCCACTTCGGCGACCCGTCATACGACGCGGCATTCCTGCTGAATCATTTTCTGTTGAAATCGATTTACCTCGGAACATCGTTTTCGGGTATGGCAAACGCATTCTGGGACGCCCTCAGTGCCGCCATTCCGGCCGAACTCGACTGGCTGCAGGCCGCCACCATCCAGCATCTGGGATGCCTGTTGCTGGCGCGAGTGGATGGCAAGTCCCCGGCTGAATACATTCGCTCCGAGGAAATGCGAGACCAGGTTCGCAGCCGGGCCCGCAATCTCATTTTGCATCCGCCAAGCGCCCTAGCGCAGGTGTTCGCGCGATGAAGATCGATTCGATCCACGCTTGGGAAGTTCTGGATTCGCGCGGCAATCCAACCGTCGCGGTGCGCGTGGACCTTGCCAACGGGATCTCCGGACAAGCAACGGTTCCTTCCGGCGCATCGACCGGGACGCACGAGGCCATGGAACTGCGCGATGGCGATGTGACGCGTTACGCGGGCAAAGGCGTTCACCGCGCGGTCGCCAACGTCAACCGCGTGCTCGCCTCCGAACTGCAAGGATGGGACGTCTCCGACCAAACCGCCATCGACGGGCGAATGATCGAGCTCGATGGAACCTTGAACAAGAGCCGGCTTGGCGCCAATGCGATATTGGCCGTTTCCTGCGCGACCGCCCGTGCCGCCGCGAATTCGCTAGCGTTGCCGTTATTCGTCCACCTCGCCGGAATCGGCGGGAAGAAGCGCGTGCCCGCGATGCCCGTGCCGATGGTCAACATCATTTCCGGAGGTCTGCACGCCGGGCACAATTTCGAGGTGCAGGATTTTCTGGTGATTCCAAAACACTCCGCTTCTTTCTCCGATTCGATGGAAGCGATTGTGAGAGTCCATCAAGCCACTCGCTCGCTTCTGAAAGAACGCGGCTATGTTATGACTGGCGTGGCCGATGAAGGTGGCTGGGGCCCGCTCCTCGAAACTAACGAGACTGCGCTGGCGATTCTGGACGAAGCGATTCATCGGTCGGGCGCTCAGATGAATATCGCGATCGACGCAGCGGCATCGCATTTCTATCGCGACGGTGTGTACCACCTAACGAGTGAAACACGCCTCCTGAGCAGTGCCGAAATGATAGAACTGCTTGCGTCGTGGGCTAAACGCTATCCCGTGGTCTCAATCGAAGATGGCCTCGCGGAAGACGACTGGGACGGCTGGCGCGTGCTCACGGAGCGCTTGGGGAAGCATCTGCAACTCGTGGGCGATGACCTGTTCGCGACCGATCTGAAACGGCTGGAGCGGGGCGTGCAGGAAAACGCCGGCAATGCAGTCTTAGTGAAAATGAATCAGATCGGCACGCTGTCTGAAACTTTCGCAGTGGTGGACCACGCCAAGAAATCCGGTTTCCAAGCCGTAATCTCCGCGCGATCCGGCGAAACCGAGGACGATTTCCTGGCCGATTTGGCGGTCGGAACCGGCGCGGGCCAGATCAAAGTCGGCTCCATTACCCGCTCGGAGAGGCTAGCGAAATACAACCGGCTGCTTGAAATTGAAGACCGCTGCTTGCTGGCTATTTCAGATTGATGGTGCCGCGGCACATCTCCGAGCCGCATTTGCAGATCACCGTTTCAATGTCCTTCGCGAAATGGTAATCGACGGTGAGCTCCTCGCCCTTCTTGATGGGCCGCTTACTCATGTAAAGGATGTGCCCGCGCGTGATCCAGGTGGCAATATTGGGATCACAGGAGTGGTTGATATACTCCGCGCCGCTGCCGCCTACCGAGCCGTCAAGCGTCCAGTAGTTATCCAAAGTAAATAAGTAAATCATCTTCGCTTGGGCGTCGCTGCGGCGGCGCGTTTCCTTGCGGTTAATTCTCTCGCCGGTGTATTCGATCACCTTTCGGCGAGCGGGAATGAATTCGCCCGCGTAGATCCCATGGCGGTGAATTCCGGAAGGTTTGATGACCAGCTTGAAGCAGGCATATTGCGAATCGATGCGGGGTTCCTGGCGAGGCATTTTTCAAGATTGTAAACGATAATGGGTCGATAATCTTAATCGGAGATCACTTTTGATTGAATTGCACACCCCGGATGCCGCTTTATTCGAGAAAACTTTCAGAACCGCGAAAACCAAGCTTCGCAATCTGATCGAGAAGCATCCCGACTTTTATCCGATGTACACTGTCGCGGGACGCTGGAAGCATGAGGGCGAACCGTGGACTCGCTGGTGCGATGGCTTCCTTCCGGGAATGCTTTGGATCGTCTACGAGCGCGGGCTAGCGTCGCGACAGAGCTCCGGCGATAACGCCTGGTGGCGCGATCAAGCCATTCGGTATACCAAGCCGCTCGAAGCGCGCAAGTCCGATCGCGAAGTTCACGACCTTGGCTTTATCTTCATGTCGACTTACCATCGATGGTTCGAGACAACCGAAAGTCCTGAACAAAACGACGTCTTGGTGGAGGCTGGCCGCACACTGGCGCTGCGTTTTCGCAACAAGGGTGAATACCTGCACTCGTTCATTTCGGAAGAATCGCTGTTCATCGACATCATGATGAACGTCGGAATTATCTACTACGCGGCACTGGAGACAGGCGATCTGGAGCTGATGGATATCGCCATGCGCCATTGTTTGACGACTCGGCGAGTGCTGGTCCGCGGCGATGGATCTACGGCTCACGAAGGCCTGTTCAACAAGGAAACCGGCGAATTTCGCATGCAGAGCACGCATCAGGGGGAGCGCGGCGATTCGTGCTGGTCGCGCGGCCTCGCGTGGGCGTTGTACGGCTTCGGCACCGCGTTTGAATATTCGCGCGATGCCAGATTCTTGCAGACCGCCGAAGCGTGCGCGGATTATTACATCGAGCACACGCCCGCGGACGGTGTCCCGCCGTGGGATTACAACGCTCCGGGGCCGCTCCTCGTCGACACCTCCGCCGCGGCTATTTCGGCTTGCGGATTATTTCAGTTGGCACGATTGTCCATGGACCGGGTCAAAGCGGTTTTCTATGAAAACGTCGCGCATAAAATCGTAGGCTCGCTATGCCGCCACTACGTCGCCACTGATGCGGAAGAGTGGGAAGGAATTCTGAAAGGCGGCGTGTATCACGTCCACAAAGACCTGGGCGTCGCTGAGTCGGTGATGTGGGGCGAGTATTTCTTTTTGGAAGCGCTGGATCGGGCAATGGCGTAGGCGCTGAGCTATTATCGTAATCGAGTGCCGCGACCGCTCCGCAATTTCGAAACAGGGATGCATTGTCTCCCTCATCCGAACCTGAGCGATTCCATCAATCACAACTTTGTTCAAGCTGAAGTCGAGGGCGGGGTTTATCTTGACGATCTGCCGCCTGGTGCCACCATTCAGGTGCAGACACTAAACCACTCTTACCTGCTGGTCAATCGCGGCGAGGGCAAGGCGCTGATTTCAGGACATCCGCGCTTCTGTCCGCAACCTACGCTGGTCACGGTCGATGGCTCTAACTGGGGTGGCTCCATGCTAAAACTGAGCTTTATTGGAAGAGGAATGTGCATGGAATTCAGGCACCCGGCGCATCGCACCATCACCACATCGAAAATCGTCGAAATCCGGCAAGTCTAAATTCACATGAACCTGAGAATACCCGCTTGGGGATCGCTCGTGTGCGCGGTGGTCTCCGCGCAGACGCTCGCTCCGCACCGCTTCACGCGGCTGGTGATCCGGAATGCCATGGTGATCGAGGGGAACGGAACACCGGCTTCCGGCCCCAAGGACATCGTCATTGAAAATAATCGGATTGCGGATGTGATTCCGGTGGATTCGCGGAGGGCGCGTTCGCCGCGAATCGCCGACGAAGTGGAAATCGACGCCACCGGGAAATTCGTGGCACCGGGCTTGATCAATCTGCACGGGCATGTGATGGAAGAGCGCCGGGGCATCGCGCAGCCGCTCGATTATGAACTCAAGCTATGGCTGGCGTGCGGCATCACGACGGTGCGCGATGTTGGAAGCGACTTCGATAAGACGCTGGCGTTGCGGGCCAAGAGCGCGGAAGGGACAGTCGCCTGCCCGCGGCTATTCGTCTATCCGATGTTTACTCGCGATCCCGGACCGCGCAATCCGGCGGAAGCGCGCGCACTGGTTCGGTCGCTGAAGGCAAAGGGGGCCGACGGCATCAAGATACTGGGGATTTATCGAGATGTCATGGAAGCCATGGAAGACGAGGCGCACAAGCTGGATCTGCCAGTCGCGCATCACGTGGGCGTTGAGGAGGCGAATGCGTGGGACGACATCAAGTTCGGGACGCGCAGCATCGAGCACTGGTATGGCATTCCCGACGCAGCGCTGGATTCGGGAGGGCAAAATTTCCCCCCGTCTTACAACTACAACAACGAGACGGATCGCTTTCGGTACGCAGGGCGTTTGTGGCGGGAAGTGAATCAGGAACGGCTCATGAAAGTGCTCGACGGAATGGTGGCGGCGCACGTGGCCTGGGACCCGACGCTAGATATTTATGAAGCCAGCCGCGATTTGCAGCGCGCGCGCACGCAGCCCTGGTTCAACGACTATCTGCATCCCGCCCTGGCGAAGTTCTTCGAGCCGAACCCCGCTAATCACGGATCGTACTTTTTTGGATGGACCTCGACCGATGAGACCTTCTGGAAGGAGAATTATCGAATCTGGATGACCGCGCTGCGTGAGTTCGATAAGCGCGGCGGGCTGATTGGGATTGGCGAAGATGCGGGTTTCATCTATCAAATGTATGGCTTTGGATTGTTGCGCGCCATGGAATTGCACCAGGAAGCGGGTTTCAGCACCATCAAAGTGATGCAGCAGGCGACCCAGAATGGCGCGCGGATTCTCGGAAAAGAAACCGAGATTGGACGGGTACGCCCGGGCTGG
This sequence comes from Terriglobia bacterium, assembly GCA_025358575.1. Lineage (GTDB taxonomy): Bacteria > Acidobacteriota > Terriglobia > Bryobacterales > Bryobacteraceae > JANYJA01. Next base: position 5,951 of record JANYJA010000249.1, on the reverse strand, counting down.
CTCGCTGATCTGATCGTGATCAACGGGAATCCTCTGGAGGATTTGAAGGTACTCTATCCGACCGGCGTTGAGGCTCTTCGCGACGGCAAGGTGGTGCACACGGGCGGCATCGAGTGGACCATCAAGGATGGCATTCCGTACCACGGGCCGACGATGCTGGCGGATGTAAAAGAGATTGTGGCGAAAGCGCGCGGAGCCAAGTGATCGACGGTCCGGATCTGGTGTTAATCGCGGGGCCGAACGGCTCCAGGCGTGCGTTAGCCATGCACAAGAGACTAGGACGCCTATAGTTGTCGCGGGTGCCGACGGCAAGCCAGTCTGGATTTCCGCCGATCAATTCGAAGTCCCCGAGCCCGATCCCCGCTTCGCCCACTTCCCAGACTCCCCGATTTATTAGTTGTAAGGAAGCATTTTTCTCTTGGAACAAACGCGCCACGACTGTATACTACTCGTGCGGATTGCCGTCAATCCCAGGAGATTTCATGTTTCGAAACAGCGCTGCCACCTTCGTTGCCCTTTCCCTAGCATTTATTCCCGCAGTTGCAATGCTCGCGCAGGATGCCGAGCCCGCAATTGCCGCCTACACCTTCACGTCTTTTGATGTTCCGGGCGCAGTCACAATCCACGTTCCCGGCATCTCCAATGGAGGCGTGATCGCCGGTAACTACACCGACTCAACGGGCGCCAACAAGGGTTTCCTTCGCCTTGCGAGCGGACGCATTATCTCCCCGATTGTCGAGCCGAACGACACGGGTAATTTCACCATTTGTGAAGGCGTGAATAAGACAGGCACCGTGGTGGGTGAGTATCTGGATTCTTTAGCCAATACGTACCGGGGATTTTTCCTCAGCAAGAACGTATTTACGACTTACAATTATCCGGGGCCGTATTCCACCGCTCTGCTTGGAATTAACGACAGCGGAAATTTTACCGGCATCTTCGGTAGCTCTATCGCTCCCAACCAAGGGTTCATTTCCATAGCCGGGACGGCAACGCCCATTTCTTACCCGGGTGCCGTAAGCACGGCGCTGCAAGGTATCAATAATAATAATGCTTCCGTCGGAGAATGGATTGACTCAAGCAATGTGACCCACGGCCTTATTCGAACGGCATCGGGGACGCTGAAAACCTACGACGTGCCCGGCTCCACGTATACGTTTACGGAAGGAATTAATGACTTCGGAGTTGTCGTCGGGGCATATCACGACAGTGCCGGTCTCGTGCGCGGCTTCATGCTCAACAAAGGCGTTCTATCGTCGATTGACTATCCCGCTGCGACCGAAACGACAATTGGCGCGATCAACAATTCGGGCGTGTTTGCCGGCCATTATATCGATGCAGGCGGCCTCTGGCACGGATATTTAGCGAAATAAACGTCCTTCGCCAGCCCGCGCAAGCGCGCCGGACTCCCCGGTCTCGATAACCTGCCACGATACACTAATCGTTGATGCAATTTCAGGAAGTTGTCGAGGCCCAGGGCCACCTTATCGACTCCCACATTATGGAGGAGATCTTCGATAAGGTGGTTGAATTCAACGGCCGGTTCGAAGTCGAGCAGTTCCAAATCGGGCGCACCAACGGGGAGCCGTCTTACTTGCGCATGAAAGTGGAAGCGCCGACTTCGGATTCCATGGAGCACCTGCTTCAGCACTTGCTTGGACTCGGATGTTCGCCCATCGACCCAGGCGATGCTCAGCTCGGAGCCGTGGATTGCGACCGCTGCGCACCGGACGATTTCTATTCAACGACGAACCATCGCACCATGGTGCGTTACAACGGACAGTGGCTGGAAGTGCGCAATCAGCGCATGGACGCGCTGGTCGTTGTAAGGGACGGGTCCGCGGAATGCCGCCGCCTTCGCGATGTGAAGGCCGGAGATTCGGTGGTGGTGGGGTTGCGCGGAATCCGCGTTGTGCCCGAGGCCAAGGAGCGCGACCGGCTGGCGTTTGCGTTCATGTCCAACGGAATTTCGTCTGAACGCCAAGTGGATACGGCAGTGAAACAAACCGCGGCACTGGTTCAGCAGACTATCGCCTTGGGGTTGCGGGTGGTCGTCGTCGCGGGGCCCGTGGTCGTGCATACCGGCGGGGTCAAGGGACTTTCCGACATGATCCGCGCGGGTTTTGTCCACGCCGTGCTCAGCGGAAATGCCCTCGGCGTGCATGACATTGAAGCTGCGCTGCTCGGCACTTCACTAGGCGTGCGCGCGTCCGACGGGCGGCAGGAAGAGCACGGCCACCGCAACCACATGCGCGCCATCAATGCGATTTACCATGCGGGCGGAATCCGGGCGGCCGTTGCGCAGGGGCGGCTCACATCGGGCGTGATGTTTGAGTGCGTGAAGAACGATGTGCCGTACGTGCTGGCAGGCAGCCTCCGCGATGATGGACCGCTACCCGACACCATCACCGATATGAATGAAGCGCAGGATGCTTATGCGGCCCAGTTGAAAGGCGCGGGACTGGTGCTTTGTCTCGGGTCGATGCTGCATTCGATCGCCACCGGAAACATGCTGCCGAGCTGGGTGAAGATTGTTTGCGTGGATACCAATCCGGCAGTGGCGACGAAAGTCAGCGATCGCGGCACGGGGCAAGCGGTGGGCGTGGTGACGGATGTGGGGCTGTTTCTGGATGCGCTATCGCGCGAACTGGCGCCGCAAAAATGAAAAAAGCGTACACGGACGAGCACGCGGCATCGGGGATAGACGCAAAATTGCCCGCTATCGAAACTTGGCCGAATCAGTTTCCTGGATACCAGATAGAAATTGAAATTCCGGAATTCACTTCGATCTGTCCTAAAACAGGTCTGCCCGATTTCGGAGTTTTGAAACTAAGCTACGTGCCCGACAAGCTGTGCCTCGAACTAAAATCGCTCAAGATGTACACGCTGGCTTACCGCGATCTCGGAATCTTTTACGAAAACGTGGTGAATCGTTTCTTGAAGGATGTGGTGGCTGCGGCTAAGCCCGTGTCTGCCACGGTCGAAGGCCAGTTCACGCCACGCGGCGGTCTGCATTCCAAAATCACAGCGAGCTGGAGCAAATCCAAACGTGGCTGACGATGTAAAGCTGGCCGAACTTACCGCCATGATCAAGGCGGTGAAGGACCGCGTGCGTGCGCGCTATCCGGAAACATCCGCCGTAATTGACGCCGGAAAGCCGCATCAAATTGCGATTCCGCTCGTCGATCTCACCCAGCTTGTACGAGGGCGCGATGCCGCACAAGCCAAAATGGCGTCGATTGGCTCGGTGAATCCGCGTGGGGACGGGCCTTTGAACGCCGCGATTCAGCTGGTTAAGAAGGCCGTCGCTCGCTCTCTAGGCTGGTTCGTTCGCGATCAGGTGACGTTTAACCGGGAAGTGGTTGCCTGTATCGAAGCCGCCACGGAGGCGCTGAGCGACGCCAATCGGTCGCTTTCAATCATGGCTGGGGCGGCTAGCGGACTCCAGGATCTTCAGGACGCTCAGTTGCATTGGATGCAATGGCGCACCGAGTGGGAAAAGAAGCTGATGACCAACGAGGTTTATTCGTTGCGCGGCATATCCGAGCTGCAGGGGGCGTTTCAGCATCGTGTCACGCAGGTTGAAGTCAACTTCCGAGAGAGCCTTAAGGCCCAGCATGGCGAATATCAGGCCACGCTGGAACGCGGTTCTCGGGAAATTCAACAGCGATTGTGGGCTGACGTGGAGCGGATTCGTCTGGAATATGAGCGCATAATTCATGCCGAGTTGCGCGTGTTGCGGCAACGCGCGCTGGCCGTCATGACCACTGCCCCGGTTCAGACCTCGCCCGTTCCAGCTTCCCTGGATCAATTCGATTACCAGCGCTTTTCCGACCGCTTTCGCGGCACCGAGGAGCACGTCGCGCAAAATCTGGAATTCTACCGTCCCTACTTCGAAGGCCGTGTGGAAATCCTCGACATCGGTTGCGGTCGGGGGGAGTTCCTGCAGCGCTTCGGAGGGCGCGGTATTGATTTGAGCGAAGAATCCGTCGCCTACTGCAATGGCAAAGGACTAACTGCGGAAGTCGCCGACTTGTTCTCTTACTTGCGCGCCCAAGGGGAGTTCGCACTGGATGGCATCTTCTGCAGTCAGGTGGTGGAGCACCTCGCACCGGAGCGCATTCCGGAGCTGGTCCGGCTTTGCTCCGCTTCCCTGAAGCGCGGCGGCGTGCTCGTCATCGAAACGCCCAATCCAGAGTGCCTGGCGATCTTCGCCACCCACTTTTATCTCGATCCCACGCACACGCGGCCAGTGCCTTCCGCGTTGCTGGCATTTTACCTTGAGGAGTTCGGGATGGGCGGGATTGAAGTGCACCACCGGTCGCCCGCCATTGAATCGATGCCGGAATTAAACGAACTTCCGGCGAACTTCCGAAATCGCTTTTTCGGCGGCCTGGATTACGCGATTGCTGCAAAGAAATTGTAATTCTTAGCAAAATTTAACAGCCGCTCGCCTCAAACTGTGTTTTCATACTAGCTATGACTGACAGGTACCTGACGAAAAGTCTAGCCGTAATCGCCATGATGGTAACGCCACTGCTCGCGCAGGACCCGCCTCCGCAAGCGCCTCCCCGGCAGCACCCCGCCCCAAAGAATTTGAAACTGCTTACGCCGGCTGAGTTGATGCCGGCCATGCGCTCATTCACGACCGCGTTAGGCGTGAAGTGCAACTTCTGTCACGTTGAGGGCAACTTCGCCAGCGATGACAAGCCTGAGAAAGAGACGGCGCGCCACATGATCACGCTGGCTCGTGATGTCAACAGCAAATTCCCGGATGGCAAGATGCACGTGACGTGCTACACCTGTCACCGTGGATCGACCGAACCGGCGATGGCTCCCGAGGGCGGGCCCGCACCGCCAGCAGGTGCGCCGCCGCCACCACCGCCTCCCGCGCAGTAGCGCATTCTAATGATTTTTTCATCCGCGAGAGCCCTCGCCTGCCGGACGCTCTCGCGCTTCACGTCCTCGTAACCGCGAATCTGGTCGGGCAGTCCCGCCAGTTCAAGCGCAGCGCTCATTTGGCCCTTGGTGACGAGTGTGAGAACTTCTTCGATCAGGTTGCGATACCAAACGATTAAATCCCGTTCTTCGCGCCGCGAACGGGAGTAGCCGAAAACATCGAATGGCGTGCCGCGCAGGAACTTCAGTTTCGCGAGAATGCGCAGCGGCGTCGTAAACCATTCGCCCAGGGAGAGCTTCTGCTGAAATCCCAACGCCCGCAGCATCGGCGGGTGCAAATTATAGGAGATGGATTCGATCTGTTCCCATTGCGTATCGAGCCCCGCCCGGAATTTCGGATCGGTAAGCAACCGCGCGACCTCATACTCATCCTTGTAAGCCATCAACTTGTAAAGCGAGCGGCTGACGATATCGGCAAGCGCGGGCGCGCGCACCGCTGCCTTGTCGACGAACGCGCGGTATTCTCGCGCATACCGCTCGCCTTGGTAGGCCACAAGATCGGCGTAACGGTCGAACGGAACCGCTGTCGAGTCGTGCGGCACCAGCTGACTTTCTACAAACGCGGCATCCTGGTAGTATTTTCTGCCCCATTGGAAAGCTTCAAGATTGCGCGCGGAATCCGTTCGATTCAATCCGATGGCTTGCTGGATCGCTCCCGCGGTCAGTGGAATCGCGCCGGATTGAAACGCCACGCCCAATAGAAAAATGTTCACCGGGAGATGTGTCGCGAACAGCCCTTCGGCAATGCGCGAAGCGTCCACGAACACATTTCGATCCCGCCGCGTGTAGCGCTCAATCAGACCTATTACTTGTTGCGGACCGGCAAGTTGAATTTCGCCTCGGATCGCACCCCCGGTGGGCACTTCAGCCGTGTTCACGATGGCGACAGTTCGCTCCGGGTCGGCGCACTTCAGATTCTCATGCGCGCCTGCTCCGAGAAGATCGAAGCCAAGAAGCACGTCCGCTTGCGCCCAACCGATCTTTGCCGCCGC
>JANYJA010000239.1 GCA_025358575.1 Terriglobia bacterium | reverse complement strand
GATGAAGTAGATTCGATCCTGATCGATGAAGCGCGCACTCCGCTGATCATCTCCGGCCCCAGCGAGGAATCCACCGACAAGTATTACAAGATCAATCGCATCATCCCTAAGTTGATCCGCGGCGAGGTGATCGAGGGCAAGGAGCCGGGTGAAAAGTACACCACGGGCGACTTCACCGTGGATGAGAAGCATCGCTCCGTCGCGCTGACCGAAGAGGGCGTTACAAAGGTCGAGAAGTTGCTCAACATTGGCAACCTGTACGATCCCGAAAACATTGACGTCAATCATCACGTGCAGCAATCGCTGAAGGCTCACGTGCTCTTCATTCGCGATAAAGATTATGTGGTCAAGGATGATGAAGTCCTCATCGTCGATGAGTTTACGGGCCGCTTGATGCCCGGACGCCGCTGGAGCGATGGGCTTCATCAGGCCGTCGAAGCTAAAGAAAATGTGAAGATCGAGCGCGAGACTCAGACTTTCGCGACAATCACGTTTCAGAATTACTTTCGCATGTACAAAAAACTCTCGGGCATGACGGGCACTGCCGAGACGGAAGCCGCGGAGTTCCAGAAGATCTACAAGCTTGACGTCGTTGCCATTCCGACCAACCGCAAAATGCTGCGGCTCGAGAATCAGGACGTGGTGTACCGGACCGAAGAAGAAAAGTTTCGTAATGCCGCTAAGGAAATCGCACGGCTGCACGAGACGGGGCAGCCTGTTTTGGTGGGCACCATCTCCGTTGAGAAATCGGAGCGGCTGGGTGCGCTGCTCAAGAAGATGGGCATTAAGCACGAGGTCTTGAACGCCAAGAATCACGAGCGCGAGGCGTTCATTGTCGCGCAGGCCGGTCGCAAAGGCGCGGTTACGGTTTCAACCAACATGGCCGGCCGAGGGACTGATATTTTGCTGGGCGGCAACGCCGAGTCGCTGGCGCGCGAGTCGCTGAAGAAGCAGGGAAAGTCACCCGAAGCGTTGCTTGAAACGCCCGCCGGCAAAGAGGAATGGGAGCAGGCGCTCGCCAAGTATAAGACTCAGACTGAGAAGGAACATGAAGAAGTGGTGGCGCTCGGCGGGCTGCACATTGTGGCGACTGAACGGCATGAATCGCGGCGCATCGACAATCAGCTTCGGGGCCGCGCGGGACGGCAGGGCGATCCCGGAAGCTCGCGTTTCTATCTTTCTTTACAGGACGACCTGCTGCGCATCTTCGGCGGTGAGCGCATGCAAAATTTGATGCTGCGGCTCGGCATGGAAGAGGATGTGCCGATCGAATCCGGGATGATCACCAAGCGCATCGCCGCCGCCCAGAAGGCCGTTGAGGTTCAAAATTTCGAAGCCCGTAAACATCTGCTTGAATATGACGACGTAATGAACAAGCAGCGCCAAGCCGTGTACGGCATGCGTCGCAATTTGCTGGAGGGCCTCGATCAAAAAGATAAAGTTCTGGAGATGATGCGCGGCGTGCTCGGCGCCTTCATCGACATGCGCGCGCCTGAAGGGACGCACATCGATCAGTACGATCTGCTCGGGCTTCGCACCGATATCCTGACGCAGTTCGGTCACAAGTTCGAAATCTCCGAATTCACCGGGATGAATCGCAACGTCATTGAGGATACGCTGGTCGAAAAGTTGACTCAAAAGTATCAGGACAAAGAAGATTTGGTCAGCGCTGAAGTCATGCGCCAGACCGAGCGCATGGTCATGTTGCAGGTGGTGGACGATCAGTGGAAGGATCATCTGCTTTCCATGGATCACTTGAAAGAAGGTATCGGGCTGCGCGGTTACGGCCAGAAGGATCCGCTGGTCGAGTACAAAAAGGAATCGTATGTCCTGTTCCAGGACATGATGGACCGCATCGAAGACGAAACCATTCGCTTCCTTTTCTTTATGCGTTTTGAGCAGGGCGCTCCGCCTCCATTCCCAACCGATGACGAATATGAGGACGACGACGAAACTGTAGATACCGAGGCCATCCAGGAGCGGCAGCGTCTCGAGGCACAAGCTCAGGCACAGGCGCAGGCCCAGGATCTAACGCGCAATATACAGCGCAAGAAAGATAAAGAGCTGGCGGCGCTCCAATTTGTAGGCGGCGAGGGAACCAGCACGGCTACTGAAACCGTCATTAAGGGTGACAAGGTTGGACGAAACGATCCCTGCCCTTGCGGCAGCGGCAAAAAATTTAAGAAGTGTCACGGGACTGTCTGACCGTCGCCTATCTATGAAATTACTGATCGGTTTGCTGCTTCCGCTCTTAGCCGCGGTGTCCGGCTCGGCGGCCCTGTTCCCGGATTCTCTAGGGTCCTATCACTTATCCTCCGTTCATCCAGTCGCACTGTCCGATGCCACGCTGTGGACGGAGTACGGCCTCCAGGAATCTGAGCAAGCGACGTTTACCAATGGCGGCAAAACCGTGACCGCCACCGCCTATCGATTGCCGGATTCCACCAGCGCTTTGGCGGTTTTTGATTGGCAGCGTCCCGGTAATTCACACCCGGCGGGCGAACGGATGACGAAGTTAACCGGTTTCGCGGTGGATCATCCGTCTGGAACCGCGCTGGCGATTGGTAATTACTTTCTGATTTTCGACGGCTACAGTCCTAGCCCGGAAGAAGTTGCCAATCTGGTAAGAGCCATGCCCAGGCTTGAAAACGGGCCTCTTCCCACGCTGCCTAACTACTTCCCCGCCATAAATCTTATTCCCAACTCGGAACGTTACATTTTGGGGCCAGCCAGCTTAAAGAAATTTGCTCCCTCGATCCCTCCTTCCACCGCCGGATTTCGGATGGGCGCGGAGGGTCAGTACGGAGGTTTCCATAGTCCGAAGGGCGTTCTCAAGCTCGTGCTTTTTTCTTACCCGACGCCCGCGATTGCGCGTGATCGCCTGGCTGAATTTGACAAAATACCGGGCCTGATCTCGAAGAGAAGCGGTCCTTTGGTGGCCGTCGTCTCAGGCCCCGCCGACGCGAATGAGGCGGAGCGGCTCTTGTCGGGAGTTCGCTATCAGGCTTCGGTTACGGTCGGGGAAAAACCCAAGGCTCGCAAAGACAATCCTGGCAGTCTTCTCCTTAACATCCTGATTCTGATTGGGATACTGATCGTATTCTCGCTGGTTTCGGGCCTTGTTTTCGGCGGTTTTCGCATACTTTTCCGGCGCGGAGGCGAAACCGGCGATGGCGATTCCATGATCTCTTTGCACCTCACGGATTCGTAAACGGCTCAGTTTTGTTGCCTTTAGAACGATTCAAGAGCGAAAAATAAGGCGTTTTTGCCAATTTCCCTGGAATCTGTGGAAATGTGGAAAACTGGTAAGTACCCTGCTTACCGCTGCTTACCGCCCAATTTTTCACCCCTTTTTTTTGCTTGACGGGGGTGCCCCGGAAAATCTAAGATCCAATCACTTAGGTTTTTAGCGACTGCGAAGCCGTTGAAAATGATTCTCCCAAACATCGCCCGGGTAACCGGGGGATTGCGAAAGCCCGTCCTGATTCGGCGGGCTTTTCTATTTTGGGGTCCGTTACACTGGTTTCAGTGCACCCGGTCATGCCCAAGCGACCCGCTGGCCAGACTGATTGGCGTTCGCGGCTGGCCTCTCTTCGCAATATCCGGCCGCTACTGCGCATGGTTTGGCAGACCAGCCCTCCGCTCATTCTCTCCAGCGTTGCGCTGCGGTTAGTCCGGGCTCTTATCCCGCTCGCTACTCTCTGGATCGCCCGCCTCATCATCGATTCCGTGGTCGGCTGGATTACCGCCCGCCACGGAGATTTGCGCCACATTTGGACCTTGGTGGCCATCGAAGTCAGTTTGGCCATTCTGAGCGACCTTCTGGGCCGCGCAAACGCCCTCTGCGACAGCTTGTTGGGCGACCGATTCACCAATCGAATAAGCGTTCAACTGATGCAGCACGCCGCTAAACTTGATTTGGTGTCCTTCGAGGACCCCGTCTTTTACGACAAACTCGAACGTGCCCGGCGTCAGACCACGGGCCGCTTGGGTCTGATTGCGTCGCTTCTGAACATCTGCCAGGACACGGTGACGCTACTTTCTCTTTCTGCTGGGCTAATCATTTTTTCACCTTGGCTGATGGCGCTTCTCGTCGCGGCCGTCATCCCTGCCTTTTTAGGCGAGACGCACTTTACATCGCTGGCCTATTCGGTGCTGTACAAGTGGACCCCGCAACGCCGCGAGCTGGACTATCTCCGCATGCTCGGCGCCAGCAACCAGAGCGCGAAGGAGATCAAGATTTTCGGCCTTGGCGATTACCTCGCCGACCGATACCGGCGGGTCTCTGACCGCGTCTTCGCTGAAAACAAATCACTTGCAATCAAGAAGGCGACTATGGGTTCGTTTTTGAACTTAGTTTCTACTGGCGGTTATTACGGCGCTTACGCCGTGGTCTTGCAGCAGACTCTCGCCCGCGTTTTAACTCTCGGTGACTTTACCTTTCTCACTCGGGCCTTTTCCAGTTCACGTATGTATATCGAAAAAATCCTGTCCGGATTCTCCGATATCTCCGAGCAGGCTCTCTTCCTCAAAGACTTGTTTGAATTCTTCGAGATGCAGCCAGCCATCCGGACCACCCCGAACTCGCTCCCCGCTCCGCGCCCCATCCGGATTGGGTTCGAATTTCAGAATGTGAGTTTCGGGTACCAGGGCAGTTCTCGCCTGGTAATTGACAACATCAACTTTCACCTGGAACCGCACGAGAAGATCGCGCTGATCGGCGAAAATGGCGCTGGAAAGACGACGCTCGTCAAACTTCTCGCGCGACTTTACGACCCCACCTCCGGCCGCATTCTCCTTGATGGCAACGATCTCCGAGATTACTCCATCGACGATCTGCGCCGCGAAATCGGCGTGATTTTCCAGGACTATATGCGCTATGACTTGCTGATTCGCGAGAACATCGGCTTCGGCAAGGTCGAAGAGATGAACCAACAAAGCCGCTTGGACCGCGCTGCCCGCAAATCACTGGCGGACGAGTTGATCGCCCGCCTTCCCGCCAAGTTCGATCAGGTCATTGGACGCCGGTTCGAAGGCGGCGTCGATCTATCCGGCGGCGAATGGCAGAAGATCGCGCTGGCCCGTGCTTATATGCGCGACGCGCAGCTTCTAATCCTCGACGAGCCCACTGCAACTCTCGATGCCCGCGCCGAGTTCGAAGTGTTTCAGCGATTTGCCGACTTGACTCGCGACCGCATGTCCGTGCTCATCTCGCATCGCTTCTCGACCGTCCGCATGGCCGACCGAATTCTGGTTCTCGCGGACGGAAAAATTCAGGAGCAGGGCAGCCATCGCAGCTTGGTCGCGCTAGGCGGACGCTACGCTGAGCTGTTCGAGCTTCAAGCCGCGGGCTATCGATAACCCCGTAGCTGGTATCTTTAACTAAGACAAATACATGACTGATAAGAAGATCCAGCTCATTCCGCTCGGCGGCCTCGGAGAGTTTGGAATGAACATGATGTGCCTGCGCTACGGCGACGATATCGTCGTCATCGATAGCGGCATGATGTTCCCCGAAGCGGAACTGCTCGGAGTCGATTTCGTTACCCCAGACCTAACCTACCTGAAGGAAAATCGCGCTTGTGTGCGCGCGTTGCTGCTGACTCATGGCCACGAAGACCACATTGGTTCGGTGGCCTTTTTCCTGGGCGAGTTGAACGTCCCGGTATATGGAACCGCATTCACGCTGGCTCTGGTCGAACGCCGCCTGGATGAGTACGAGCTCGATGAAGAAGTCGACCTTCGTCCTATAAAGCCGAAACAGATAATTGAAATCGGCCCGTTCAAGATTGAGTTTATTCACGTGACGCACTCCATCGTGAGCGCCGTCGCGGTCGCCATCACCACTCCTCTCGGAGTCGTCATCCACACCGGCGATTTCAAAGTGGACCCAACTCCCACCGATAACGAACTGTTCGATCTTCATACGCTCGCCGAATACGGCAAGCGGGGCGTTCTGCTGCTGATGTCGGATTCGACCAACTCGGATCGCGCCGGCTATTCCGATTCGGAGCGCGCCGTGCGGCCGCGTCTGGAAGACGCGTTCAATCGGGCCGAGCGGCGCTTGCTCGTGTCTTGCTTCAGTTCTTCCATCCACCGTCTGCAGTTAATTCTCGATTTGTCGCAGGACTTCGGACGCAAGGTCGCCATTGTCGGTCGCAGCATGACGGCGGTCACCGAGATCGCCCACAATCACGGCTTCCTTCAGATCCCCGACGGCATTCTCATTCGCCCGCAGGACGTGATGGATACTCCGCCGAATAAAGTTACCGTGCTGATTTCGGGAACTCAGGGCGAACCGATGTCGGCGCTCTCGCGCGTCTCTGTCGACAATCACAAGAACATCACCGCCGAGAAGGGCGACACCGTAATTCTCAGCGCCCGAATCATTCCGGGTAATGAAAAGCCGATTTTCCGCATGATCGACCATCTCTCGCGGCGCGGCGCGGATGTGCTCTACGGGGCGATGAATCCCCCGCTGCACGTATCCGGCCACGGCAGCATCGAAGAGCTGCGGCTGGTGTTAAATCTCGTGCGCCCCCGCTATTTCGTTCCGGTGCATGGGGAGTATCGGCAGCTTGCGAAACACGCGCGGCTGGCCGAGCATTTGCGCAACCTGGGCCTGGAAGAATCGTTCGTGCTCGAAACTGGCGATCGCCTGGAGATCGATAATCGCGGTGCGCGCAAGGCCGGACGAGTCACCGTGGGACGGGTCTGCATCGATTCTGGCGTGATTGATGAAGTGGTGGGTGATACAGTGATCCGGGATCGCCGCCATCTCTCCGAAGATGGCATTGTCCTGACTATCATCGCGATCAACAAACACACTGGGAAAGTGGAAGGCACGCCGGAAATCGTCAGCCGCGGTTTCGCCAGCGACGAGAAATCGGAGATGATGCAGGCCGCGCGCCTCATCGTCGCGAAGACGCTCGAAAATTCCTCCGTCGAAGAGAAAACCGACTGGGGCGTGATGAAAGAAAAGGTGCGATCCGATCTGAAGCGGTACATTTCGAAGCAGACTCAACGCCGCCCGTTGATCATGCCGGTGATCATGGAGATTTAGAAGCTCGATGGCCGCGACCGTATTTTTATTTCCAGGCCAAGGCTCGCAATTCGCGGGGATGGGTAAGTCTTTGGCCGAAAACTTCCCCGCCGCGCGAGCTGTTTTCGACCAGGCCGACGATGCTCTAGGCTTTCCGATTTCCAAACTCTGTTTCGAAGGCCCTGAAGAGGATCTCAAACTCACCGAGAATACGCAGCCCGCGCTGTTGACCGTTTCCATAGCGGCACTGGCGGTTTTGCAGCAACACGGGGTCATCCCCGATTACGTCGCCGGGCATAGTCTCGGCGAATATTCGGCGCTGGTCGCGGCTGGCTCACTTGATTTTTCTGACGCCGTGCGCCTGGTTCGCCAGCGCGGCAAATTTATGCAGGACGCGGCGGTTCCCGGGGCGGGGGCAATGGCCGCTCTGTTGAAAATGCCTCTCGATCAACTTGAGCGCGTGTTGCGCGAAGCATCGCGGGGCGCGGTGGTCAGTGCCGCCAATTACAACTCCCCCGATCAGATCGTTATCGCTGGCGAAGCGAGCGCCGTGCAGCGCGCCATGGACCTCGCTAAATCCGCCGGTGCTAAAAAGGTTGTGCCGCTCCCGGTCAGCGCACCGTTTCACTGCGAGTTAATGAAGCCCGCGCAAGCGCGTCTGCGACCGCTGCTCGATGCGACGGCATTCCAGAATTTAAAAGTTCCGCTCGTGAATAACTGGCAAGCCCGCGAAGTACTGCTGGGCGTTGACGCACGCGAAGGGTTGTTCCAGCAGATTCCGAATCCCGTTCGTTGGACCGATTCCATTCAGCACCTCGCGCTAAAGGGCGTGGACCGATGGTTCGAAGTGGGAGCTGGAAAAGTTCTAGTAGGTCTGCTGAAGAATATTCTGCCTGGCACACAAGGCATCACATTCGGTGAAGCGGCGGATGTGGAAAAGATACTACAAGGCGCTCGCGAGTAAGCGGGCCACACCCGGCTCGGAAGCCAGCTCAAATAACGCATAGGCATCGGACTGCATGACGCCGGAGATTTCGGCAATTCGCGCGAAGCAATCGAGCCGCTCTTCTAAAGACGCGCCGTCCGCGCGCAGACGGTGCAGCAACTCGGCCGCTGCCAGCAGCTGAGCATTGAAGCTTCGGTAAATTTCCTGATTGTGATTCGAAAGAAATTGATCCGCTATCCGTTCAGCGCGGCGAAGTTCGTCGCCCGACCACTTCGCATATTGATTAGAAAGAGACATATGCACTTAAGTTGTGCAGAATCGTACAAATTGTCTCACTTGGGAATATAAATCGCAAGCACTGAGGCGATTATTTTAGTGAAATCGTTTTTTCGCCTTCAGCGGACCGATACAAAAGTTCCACGGTTCGAATTTTTTCAGCCTTACCTGAATACGAAAAGTAAAGAAATCCGGCGACGTCACCCCGCACCGGACCGTTGGGAAACGCATTCTCGACGGCTACATCTTCCGCGCGCGCTTCAGGCAGTGCCTCTCCTGCGGGATGCAGCGTGTCGGGAGCCTTCGGTGCCCGGGGCAAACGAGATTGCCGCTCCGTGGGATCGCCAGGAAAACGATTCGTCTGCGGCGGACGCCCGATAACCACTCCTGTATCGCCCACGCCCGCTTCAGCCGTTAGATTGGGTCGCTGATTCCAGTTGGAATACTTGAGCGAAGCCGCAACCTGCCCCCCAGATTGAGAGGGAAGGGCAAACTTCCTTCCGTTGATGCGCAACGAAAATTGCCCGTCGCTGATATCCAGATCTTGATGCCCATTGGGCGAACGGAAAACGGCCACTTCGACCACCAGGAAATCAGGGGCGAAGTACATCTGCCGTCCATTGCCGAAGCTATGGACCAGATATTCCGCGCCCAGTGTGAAAGGTCCGATTTCAAGATGCGCCGGGTAGTCTGAGACGCGCTCGCGGGGCGTTAGAGCAGCGGACCCGTCACTTACAATTAGCAGCGTGAGCGATATTCCGACCAAGATTCGCGCCATCATGCTGTTTCATTATGACAGGCGCCGCCGGCTCCAAATGGGGAGCGGGAACATTTGGGCGTCCGTTTTCGTTGATTCTATCGACTATGGCACGCAGCTTATCGGAATGGCTTTTCAACATCGTGGTTTTGATCTTCTGCGCCGGATCGGTGGCGTATCCCTACGTGATCCCATCGGCCTCGATGGAGAGCACGCTCATGACGGGCGATCACATCATCGTCGATAAGATGTGTTACGGCTTTTGGGGGTCGCTCTCGCGGCACATTCTTCCCTATGAGGACGTTCAGCGTGGCGACATCATCGTTTTTCGTTACCCCGTCGATATTCGCCAAAATTTTGTTAAGCGCGTGATCGGCATTCCGGGCGACCGCATTCGCATCGTCAATAAGCGGGTTTATCGCAATGGCGCGCCGCTCCGCGAGCCCTACGCGCAGCACATTTCTCCAGAACGCGTGGACTATCGCGATGATTTCCCCTCGGCGCCGCCGCCCGAATTGTTCGATCTTGGCGCGGTAATGCTCGCGAACCACGCTGAGAATGGAGAACTAATCGTGCCGAAGGGAAATTACTTTGCGATGGGAGACAATCGCGATAACTCTTCCGACAGCCGGTACTGGGGGTTCGTGCCGCGCGAGAACATCGTGGGCAAACCTTTCCTTATCTTGTGGTCGTACGACGCGCCGACCGAGGATCTGCTCGAATACAACTGGCACCATGTCACCGATCTGGCGCAGCACTTCTTCACCAAGACGCGCTGGAACCGGACGCTGCATGTCGTCCGGCCCTGACACTTGAGATGTAAGATATGGGGAAGAGGCGAAACCAATGGCCGAATTCCGCAGAC
The DNA here is from genome assembly GCA_025358575.1 of Terriglobia bacterium. Lineage (GTDB taxonomy): Bacteria > Acidobacteriota > Terriglobia > Bryobacterales > Bryobacteraceae > JANYJA01. Next base: position 31,840 of record JANYJA010000239.1, on the reverse strand, counting down.
GTGACTTTCTTCTTTCCAGCCTGGGCGCGACCGTTCTATCCGGTTTGAGTGGCGTCGAGGCAATCGCGAAGCCAGCCAAACGCTTGGCGACCGATCGTGTGACGCTGGGCAAATCTGGAGTAAGGGTGACGCGTCTTGCGCTCGGAACGGGCACTTACAGCGGCAAACTTCAGCGCGATCTCGGCCAGGAAGAGTTCACCCGTCTGGTGCGTTATGCGTATGACCACGGCGTCCGGTTCTTTGAAACCGCGGAAAGCTATCACGGCATGCCGGAAATGTTGGGCATCGCGCTGAAAGGGCTTCCTCGCGAAAGCTACGTGCTCATGACCAAATACAGCACGCCCGCTTCCGGCGATCCGGCTCCTAAAATCGACCAGTTCCGAAGCCAGCTTGGGACGGACTACATCGACATTCTTCTGCTGCATTGCCTGCGGCCAGCGACCTGGTCCGCCGATTACCAAAGTCTGCAGGATGGATTTTCGGAAGCCAAGAGCAAGAAAGTCATTCTGTCGCATGGGGCTTCCGTCCATGGGCTGACCGCCCTGCGCACTTTCCCCGGAAATCAGTGGCTGGACATTGCCATGATCCGCATGAATCACAACGGAACCAAGATGGATACGCCGGAATTGCATGACGTGAATCAGCCCGGCAACGTGGATGAAGTGGTGGCGCACACCAGGAAGGTTCACGCGCAGGGCATGGGCGTGATCAGCATGAAGCTTTGCGGAGAAGGCAAGTTCACAACGGCCGAGGACCGCGACGCCGCCATGAAGTTCGCCATGAACTTAGGTTGCGTGGACGCCGTGACCATCGGGTTCAAGAATACCTCCGAGATTGATGAAGCGCTTGAGCGCATGAACCGCGTGATGAACGCGTAGTTACTCCCCGCGCCTACTTGTCCAGGATCGGCGAGCAGCACGGCGTTTCCACTGGCTTTGGCTCCATGAGTTCCGATCGCGTGAAATCCGGATCGTACATGTTGAGCTGCCACTTACCGTCACGGCCAACCTTCGGAGCCTGAGGCGGTTTCGCGCCGCGCGCGAGCAGCGTTTTATAACCGGCTTCAACGCTCGGCACTCCCAGCGCAAGATGATGCATCACGCCGAGACTCTTCGGCGACGGGTCTTTCACGTTGAGCATGTACTCCAGCCAGTCGGTGCCGTCAGGCACGCGCATATCCACCCAGTCGACAGAGTCATCGGTTTTGCCGCCGTGCCAGATCTCGTGAAAGCCAAGCACATCTTTGTAGAAATGGTCGGCAGCCGCGCGATCGCGCACCGTCACTCCCACGTGAATGATTCGATCCGAAATACGCGTATCCGCAAGAAATTTGCCAAAGTTTTTTGTATGCAGTGATCCTGGCATGTACTGAACGAATTCGACGTTGTGGCCGTCGGGGTCGCTCAACATCATACTTACGTTCCCATCCAGCCCGGGCTTCAAAGCAGCTGGGACTTTTACTCCACTGACAGCGAGGTAGTCGCGGAGTTGCTGGATGTTCGTGGTTTCGAACGCGATATGCGACAGTCGATCTTCCGTCGGACTCTTCAGGTTCGGGAAGATTTCGATGTATTGATGGTCGTTGACCTTGAAGTAAGTCAACATCAGGCCGCCAGCGGGTTTATCCACGGTAAATGGCTCCTGATAGCCGAGCTCGGTGCCGTAAAAATGGCGTGCCGCCGTCAGGTCCGCGGTCTTCAGCCCGATGTGCGCCACACCGACGATGGACGGCCGAGCCGGTGCGGTCTGCGAAAACGCGGCTGACGTCACCAGCAACCCTAGCGAAAGACTCCCAATTTTCATCGCACCCTACTTCGCCAAAGGGCGTATCCAGATATTGCGAAATCGAACCTTGGAATTGTGATTTTGCAGAACCAGTGAATCCTCCGCCGGCATTGGGCTGTAGTGCGCAACTTGTCGGTACACCATCGGCCCCATCGACGCCCGATGGTTCTGCATCAGGACGCCGTTCAGAAACACCGTAAAGAAGGCCGGCGTTACTAACTTTTCGCCATCGAATTTCGGCGCTTCAAAAACTATGTCGTAGGCGTTCCACTCGCCCGGTTTGCGCACCGGATTCGCCAGCGGCGGCCACTGCCCGTAAATAGCTCCAGCCTGGCCGTCCGCATACGTCGGATTGTTGTAAGAATCCAGCACCTGAACTTCGAAACGGCCCATCAAAATCACGCCGCTGTTGCCGCGCGATTGGCTACTGCCTTCCACTTCCTCGGGTGACGCCCACTCCACGTGCAACTGGCAATCGCCGAACTTCTGCTTCGTCGCGATGTCGCCGGTCTTCGGCACCACTTCCATGTAGTCATCGCCCAGTTTCCACTCGGCGTCGCTGGCCCCGCCCGCATGCGTGATGGTGCTGGCGTGCGCGGACCACTTCGATAAATCCTTGCCGTCGAAAAGGATTATCGCGTCGGAGGGTGGCCCGCCCGGCATCTCAGACGGTGTTACCACGGGCGGATGCGGGCGGTTGGGGTCGTGAACGTGGAAGGGAAGCCCGGGAAGCATTGGAGTGTCCGTAAATCCGAGATCGTGATTTTCGGATTTTGGCGGCGGTGTACCTTGCGCAACCGCGAGTGTGCTAGCCAGCGAGAGAGTTGCGCCCGCCAGCAGTATGCCGGAAATAGAGTTAAGAGTCATTCCGCCCAAAGTATATCGAACCGCTTAGCAGGTTGTCTCACTTACCGTTTTTTCCGGATCATCGCGATCAAATAGACCACGATCGCCACGTTCACGACAAATAAACCTACGCGGATCCAGCTCACGTGACGGTAGATTTCAAATAGTTCCAGCGGAATGAATAGCGCCGTCGCCGCGGCGGTCAGCCACTCGGCCCAGCGCTTGCGCATGACCAGCCCCACGCCCTCCACCATACGCAGTCCGGCGTAGATGAAGGTGCCCACGCTGAATTCTTCGAGTTGCTTGGGCGTCACTGCAAATGCCTTCACCAACAACGCATGAATATAGCGATTGTGCGGGTCCACGCGCAGCAAGTGGATCCACTGAAGCACCGAAGAAGCTAAGTCCCGGTGCAGCATGCGCACCGCACCGAAGGCCAACGCAATCAGCGCCACGGCCTCCACAAGCTTGTAGATGCCGATCAGGTACAGGCCGCTTGATCCCCTGCCCGTTGTGCCCCTCGCCATTCTCCTTGTCATCAGGAAACTGGCGGCTGCCACAACTCGATCTTGTTGCCATCCGGATCATAGATCCACGCGAACCGTTCGTAATCGTGATCGTCGCGTTTAGGATCGATCTGTACTCCGCTCGCGGCCAATTTCGCCAGCAGTGCGTCCAGGTCGTCCACAATGTAATTAATCATGAACTGCGCCGGGCTCGGGTCGAAGTAAGTCGAGGATTGCGGGAAGATACTCCATACGGTGAAATGCTCGCGTTCCGGGCTCTGATGCGAGCGCCACTTAAACAGAGCGCCATGTGGCTCTTGCTCGATGCCAAGCTTTTCGGTGTACCACGCGCGAAGCTGCTGGTGGGCTCCTGACTTGAAGAATATACCGCCGATGCCGAGAATACGGCCCGGAGAATCGGAATCGCTAGAAGGCATTTATACACCATATACTAAGTGCCGTAAAAGGTTCAATGCGAAGAGGTATTTCGGGCTTGGGCGTATAATTCCCCCATGTATAAGTGTTCATTTGTCTTAATATTCGCATCAACCATTAGTTCTGTTTGGGCTGCTAAGCCCGCAATTCAATTCCCCGGCCCCCGCGATTTCACCGCGCCTGGTGCCTCCGCCGTGATATCGGCGGATTTCAATCGGGACGGTCATCCGGACCTGGCCCTGGCGGGCAAGTCGCTTACGGTCCTTCTTGGCAAAGGAAACGGCACGTTCGCCTCGGACCCCGCGGTCGCCGCCGGAGCCAATACTTCCACCATCGCATCGGGCGATTTCAACGGCAACGGCACCTTCAGCATCGGCGGCCATTTCAGCGCCGTTGATCCGTATGCAATTGCCGCTGCCGATCTGAATAACGATGGCATCGTGGACATGATGGTTGCCAACATTTCAGGCGACTTCACCGTGCTCCAGGGAACGGGAGCCGGTTCTTTCCTCCCTGGCAAACGCTATGCGCTGCCCGGTGCCACTTCTGCAATCGCGGTTGCCGACTTCAACGGGGACAGCTACGCCGATATCGCGGCCATCTCGTCCATACCCGGAGTCGTGATTGTGTTGCAGACCGTGCGTTGATTCTTCAGCCGCTCTATGCCACCCAAGCAGAGACGGCTCTGTATGCTGGTCGCCGCGGTTACCGGCGCCCTCGGAGTCGTCAGCGGATACGCCGTCTTTTTTGTATTCCGTGAGAAATCCGAACGGCACGAACAGTGGTGGAGCGTTCTGCTCGCGCTGGGCGTCGCCGCGGCCATTTCATCGCTGACCGAATGGCTGCGGGATCTAATCCGGCACGGCGCCGAAGCTGAAGAAGGTCGAAAGCATCCCGCGGTGCGAGTGATCGGCACGGTAGTGGTCGTGGGCCTCTTCGAGCTGTTCATCACGGGTTTTCACGCGTCCGCGGAGATGAACCACGCCGCTTTTCAAGGAGCGATCGACAGCGTGCTCGGCCAATTCTCCGGGTCCGCTGGAATGCTGTGGGACGTGCTCGCCACGGCGGGCATCTGGGTGGTTGTTGGCGCTGGCTTGTCGTTGATGTTGAGCCTGTCGATTCCGGGGAGCGGCCAAAATATTCGCGGTGAAATGGTTCGCTCGGCGGCCTTCGGGGGTGGCGCGGGAATCCTCGGCGCGCCCCTCGCGCTTCTCGCGTATGTGTTAGTTGCGCGCGCTGTCACTTCCGTCCCGTACCTGGCCAGCAAGTATTCTGGGTGGGCCGATGCCGTCGCCCGCCTATCGCACCTTCGTTTCATGCCCTCCAGCGGATTTTTTCAGATGCTCTACCTTCCAGCCATGCTCTTGGGCTCGGTAGCAAGCAACGTCTGGCTGTTTCTCGCGTGCATGGTCATCCTGGCGTTCGTAACGATCGCGTTTCTGCGCGGCGGCAATCCCGGCCTGCCCGGATTTGTGATCGCCATGGGGACAATCGTCGCGGTTGTCATTCCTCTATTCGGCGCGTTTGTCCTGACCATATGGCGCTTGTTTGAATGGGCCAATCTAAAAGTTCTTTTGAGCATGTTATCGCTCGCGCTGGTGACTTGGGGATTGCCTGGCGTCTTGCTCGGATGTCTGGTACCGCTTTTGCGCGGCCCTTCCAGCCGGAACCGGCAGTGGGCATTTGTGGGATACATTTCCGCTCTGCTTCTCGCCGCTGCCACACTGTTTGGCCATGGCGGTTCGTGGCCATATTGGATTGCGGGCGTTGCATTTCTAACGGGAATATTGTTTCAAACCGGCGTGCCAGTTGAGGATTACTGGCCGTTTGCAGCCCTCTCGGTCGCCATCGGCATTTGTGGTGCCACGTCCTTGATGCAACACGCTACCTTCGCGGGCACCGTGAAGAATATTCATGCGGTGAATGAACTGCGCCCCAGGGAATTTCACGCGCTTGAACGATTCACCGTTGAACCAAGGCCTTGGCTTGTGGAAGAGATTGCCCGCCTTCGGAAGCATTCGTTACCGCCGCCGGTCGCGCTGCCGCCTAAAGCTGTCGAGAGCTCTCCAGAAATCTCCCCCGAAGTCTCCGAAAACGGCGCGCGCGAACTCGAGATCGCCATCACCGGTTCGCTAGGTTTCTGGACCACGGTCGGTCTTCTGGCGTGCTGGAAGATCGGTGAGGTGGTCCAGAAAGAACCCGAATAAACTACAGATTCAGGACCTTCTTCACGTGCGCCAGGCTGGCTTCCAAATCTTGGCGCTCCCTCTGGACAGCCTGCGCCGGATCTACCGGCGGAATCACATAGGGCTTGCCGCGCTCCGCGATTTCAGCGAATCTTTCGAAGTTCCACGCCGGGATATCGCGGTAAGCTTCCCAGAATTTCGCTTCGCGATATGGATAGATGCGCGGCCCCATCACGATGCACTCCATCGACAAAGCGCGTCCGGGACAAAGCGTCGCGTATTTGCGGCAGTAATCGTCGATGTTGACATTGCCCTCGCCCATCCGCACCCATGAGACTGCCGCACCCTGTGGCACCCGCCACACCGCGCTGTCGCGCACATGACTGGTGAGCACATATGGGTGCAGCGCCTCCAGCGTCACATGCGGATCTTCAAGCGTCCAGCACGGGTTCCCGGAATCCAGGCACGCTCCCACGAAATCCTTGCCGGCAGCTTCGATCACGCTCTTCAGTTCCCAGCCCTGCATGTCGCCCGCATGATTTTCGATGGCGATTTTCACGTTCGCGTCCATAATGCGCGACCGCATGTTCCGCAGCACCTTCACCATGCTTTCCATATGCATGGCGATGGGCCCGGGCACGCGGTCCTCGGCGCTTCCCAGCACGCAACGCACGATTTTCGATCCGACAACATTTGCCGCGGCGATCATACGAGTGAGCTGTTGTTCGGCAGTGCCGGCTTTTGCATCGAACATCTTCGAGGTGGGGCAGATGGACCGCATGCCGATCTCGATTTCAATCCCCTTTTCCTCGGCATAGCCGCGAACCTTCCGAAGGTTGTCAGGTTCAAGGCTTCCGATAAACCGGATCTCCGAAAAGTGCACCACCTTGGCCTTTTGCGCGGCGCAGTAGTCCAGATACTGAAACGGGGTCCAGCCTTGTGAACGAATGCTGAATAGATCGATGCCGAGTTTAACCGGAATCGTGCTGGCGGTCTGTTGGGCTGCAAGCGGCACCGCGCCCGCCATGGCTAGAAGTTCTCGGCGCGTCATTGATATGCATCCAGCATCCTAACAGGATTTCCATACTATGATCGTGCTAATGAAAATCACCGCGCTCTTACTTTTCTTCATGGTTGGCGCCGCCGCCGCGGCCGAACGCGGTGAAGAAATTCGGCTTTGGTCCAACGGCGCGCCTGGATCTGAGGGCATCACCGCGCCGGAGGTTTCAAAGCTCTCAACCGTTCCGAAGTACAGCAAATGGCCCGGCAACTTCACCGTCACCCACTATCCTTCCATCTACGTTTTTCTGCCGCCGAAAGAGAAGGCGACGGGCGCCGCCATGATTGTTGCGCCGGGCGGAGGTCACAGCCAGCTTGTGATCGATAAAGAAGGTTGGGAAATGGCCGACTGGCTGAACGAGCGCGGCATAGCGGCATTCGTGCTCAAGTACAGGCTGGCTCGCGCGAAGGATTCGAAATACACGTTGAATAAGGAAGTCTACGCGGATGCAGCCCGCTCCATCCGTCTGGTGCGCAGCCGTGCCCAGGAGTGGGGCGTTGATCCAGCGCGTCTCGGTTTCATCGGATTCTCGGCTGGCGGCGAAGTTGCTGGAATGATTGGGACGAAGTACGACGCGGGAAACTCAAATTCCGCGGACCCGATCGAGCGCGTGAGCTCGCGTCCGGACTTCAACATTTTGATTTACCCGTACTACCGGCCCGGCTCTGCGCCGCAGCCATCGGCGATTCCGCCAGGTCTGACACCCATTGCACTCAATTCCGAGCTTCCGATTCCCGATGACGCGCCGCCCGTGTTCATGGTCTGCACCAACGATGACCCTTCTCACGTAGTGGCCACGGTCAAGTTCTATCTGGAATTGCAAGCTCATAAGATTCCCGCGGAGATGCACATTTACGAATATGGCGGCCACGGATTTGGCCTGCGGCCAACCAAAAAGCCTGGCTCGCCGGTCGAAAGCTGGCCCGCGCGGATGTCTGAGTGGCTGGCATCGCGCGATATTTCAAAACCCTAAAGGAGAACTACATGGATTGGAAATTAATTCCTCACCTATCGGTTTTCGGCCTGTTCATGAGCATTGCGACGGTATTCTTTCATCCCATCGAACATTGAGCCATTCTGTTGGCTGGCGATCTTCTGTATCTGTGCTTATGTCATCGCACAAAAGCGTTCGGACAAAAATTTCCTTCACGGCTTCCTGGTGAGCATCGTGAATATTTTCTGGGTCACTTCCGCGCACATTCTGCTCTTCGATCAATATGTTGCCGGTCATTCAAGCGAAATGGCGATGTTTGCGTTTGTCGCAGGCAAATTGAAAAAACGTCCTCTCGCCGCCGCGGCACACTCTTGAAGCGGTGAGTTAGGCTCGAACATCGGGCTGAGGTACACTGGGATTTCCCCGATGCTACGCCTTCTCTTCGCCCCGGTTCCATGCTTCGCGTGACAACGCCAGCCGGGGCTGGCAAGAGCGAGTTTCTCCTGGAACAGTTCCGAGAAGCTGTGCGCGAGGGCCGCCGCGACTTCAGGTTCGTCGTCCCCACCGCGACCATGGTGCAGCACCGGCGCAACGAAATGGCGCGCGAGGGTCTGCTCGTCCAGGCCGAGAGCATCGTTACTTTTTCGAAGCTGACCAGCGCTTTGGTGCCTGCGGTCCGCACCGTTCCCGATGAGCTATTCGCCTTGCTGGTTGAAGATGCCGTGAAGCGGCTGGATCGCGCGGAGTTCGCCGCTGTCGCGCGGTTGCCGGGGTTCCACGCATCGCTCGCCGCGACCATAAAGGAGTTCGACGCGGCTGGTTGCAGCGCCGCCCGGCTCGCGCGCGCTCTGCCGCCCGACGCTCTGGCACCCTTCGCACGCGCATTCTCCGCCGTGTGGAACGAAGTCGACGCCGCCATGAGCGCCAATCAAGTTCTCATGCGCGGTGCTGTTTTGCTAGCTGCGGCGCGCCTGGTGAGGGAGTCTCCACCCGCTCTCAAGACGCTTTGGTTCGATGGCTTCGCGGTATTTTCCGTGCCTGAGCTGGAGTTGATCCACGCACTCGGCGAGAACGCGGACGTCACCGCGATACTGCCGTCCGCGCAACCTCGCGAAGCCGCTACGTCGGCATTTCGCGCCGATTCCCCGGAGCGCGAAGCCGATGAAATCGCGCGACGAATTCTGCACCAATCCGCGCAAGGCCGCCCCTTCCGCGACATCGGAATCATTCTTCGCCAGCCCGATTTTCTGGCTCCGCTCATCTCCGCCACGCTGGAGCGCTACGGAATTCCGTTCCGTTCGTATAACAGCTCACCGCTAGCGCAACATCCAGTCGGACAATTTTTCACTGCGCTTCTGGACGCCATGCTATCGGGGTGGGAGCACGAGCAAACCGTGGCGGCGATGCGTCTCTCGCCGCGCTCAGGCGCTAGCCGGTCTGTCGATCGGCTCGACATCAAAATGCGCGACAACCTTCCGAATCGAGGTCTGGATTCGCTTCGCGGCATGACCAATGCCGGTGAAGCCGCCGCGCGCTTGCTTGGCGAGTTCGGCAAACTCGATTCGTGGCGCGCCATTCGTCGAACGCCGGCTCAGTGGGTCGAACAATTTCGCACCTTGCGGTCGTTGTTTCATCCCGGAACTGTTCCCGACGCCCTCACTCCAGTGCAAGCGGAAATGTACCGCAGCCAGAATCGAGCGCTCGACCGCTTCGATGTCGCATTCCAAGCTGCTGCGGACCCGCTCATTCGCGGCCAAGCGCCAGCGCGGGCTATTGCGCTGTCTGAGTTCTGGCTTGCGGTGAAAGCAATTCTGCGCCTCGCGCCGCTGCGCACGCCCGATCGCCGCCGCAACGTAGTCCATCTCTTGAGCGCCTACGAGGCCCGCCAGTGGGATCTCGCGGTGGTTTTTATTCCCGGCCTCATCGAAAAGGAATTCCCCAAGCAGCATCCGCAAAACGCATTTTTTCCGGATGAGGCGCTTCGGGATTTGCGAAGGCACGGCATTCGCCTTCGCACCGCCGTGGATCTGGACGCCGAAGAACAGGCCCTCTTTGATTCGGCGTGCGCGTGCGCGACCCATGCGCTGGTGCTCAGCTATCCCGTCTCTGGCTTGCGCGGCGATCAGCCTCTGCCATCGCCATTTTTTATAGCGGCCACCACCGGTCTGGAAATCGAAATCCCCGAAAACGTGCGCCCGTTTCCAATCGTGAATCGTGAAGCCAGTTTTCATCCTGTCGCAATTCGCCATCAAGAATTGCTCCCCATGCTCCACCAACGGCACCCTGCTTTCAGCCCAAGCGCCCTAGAAAGCTATTTGCAGTGCCCGTTCCAGTTCTTTGCTAAAAAAACGCTGAAGCTTCGGGAATTTCCGCCGCGCCCGGAAGATCGCCTTGACCCGCTCCTGCTCGGCACCATCGTGCACGAAATTTTGAAGGAGTGGTTCCCCACTCGTCCGGATCTCGCGCCATTGATTGAAAGCGTCTTCAACCGCGTCTGCGCCGAGAAAAATATCCCTTTCGGGTTTCAGATCGAAGTCAAGCGTCATGAGCTCGTAAAAGCGCTCGGCGAATTTGAACCGCTGCATCAGTGGCCGCGGCCCATCTCCGTCGAAACCGAGCTCGATTGCGCGTTTACCCTCGATCCGGATATTCCGATCTCGGGACGTTTGGACCGCGTGGAAACCTATCCGGATGGCATCGGTGTGGTGGTGGATTACAAATATAGCCGGGCCAGCAACACGAAATCGAAGACCACTGACGATACCAAGGTTCAAGGACCGCTCTATCTTCTCGCCCTGGAGAAACAATTTAATTTGCGCGCGTCCGCAATGATCTATTGCAGCGTGAAAGAAGAGGCCAAGCTTTTTGGATGGGGCGAAGTGCCGGGCCTCAATGACAAACAGGCCCGCAATCTGCAGCCGTTGACCCGCGCCTGGCGTGATGGCGCTATCAACGAAGTGCGCCGCGCCGTTGCCGAAATTCGCTCCGGATTGATTCACGCGCGACCGGCCACCATCGAGCCTTGCCGCTACTGCGATTTCAGAGATGCGTGCCGCTACACGGCCACCGCAACTCGCGCGGCTTCGGAAGCATGATTTACACCCGCGACCAACTCGACGCCATCGATATCACGCGTCTCGGTTCCGATGCGTGCGTCGTTGCCGGCCCGGGCTCCGGGAAAACGACGGTGCTGGTCGAACGCTACGGTCAGTTGGTTGCATCCGGCATTCCGCCGTCGCGAATTCTTGCGATCACGTTCACTGAGAAGGCCGCCGCGAACATGAAAGCCAAGCTCGCCGAGAAATTTGCGGGCGACTCTTCGCTGCGGCAGCAGATGGAAAACGCCTATGTCTCCACCATGCACGGCTTCTGCAATCGCCTGATTCGCGAAAACGCCATCGCCGCCGGGGTTGATCCGCGGTTCTCCATTCTCGATGAACTAACTGCCGTCTATGAGCAAAATCGTTGTTTAGCCGAAGCGCTCGATGCGCTGCTGACCGAACGTCATGAGGACATGCTGCGCCTCGTGCGCCTTTTGCGCCATTACGATCTGCAGAGATGTCTGACCGACACTTATGACGCGATCCGATGCGCGGGCGTCGAGATGGAGAGGCTCCGCGATTTTGCGCTTCCGACAAACGCGGTCACTTTCTCCGGCGTTGATTTCGCTGTGCGGCAATTCGCCGCCGCCGTCAGTTTCAACTGCACCCCTGTACAGCGGCAACATCGCGAAGAAATATTGGAGTGGAATGGCCGGCTGCAAGAGTACTGGCAAAGTTCCGACCTCGCTCCAATCATCGGATTCCTTCAGAAGAACCCCATCAATCTTCGGCGCGTTCCCGATGCCGCAAAATTGATCGCCAGCCGCCTCAGGGATCTCTGCACGCTCCTTCGCCAAGCCGTTCTGACCGACTTCGTTCAACCCCAACGCGACTTGTTGATCGACATTCTGCAACGCTTCGACGCGTTTTATGAAGACCGCAAACGCGAGCTCTCCATGCTCGATTTTTCCGACCTGGAACACATCGCCGCCCGTCTTCTGGAGCGACACGATGGCGTGCGCGCGCGTGTTCAAAATCAGTTCGATCAGGTCATGATGGACGAGTTTCAGGACACCAACGGCATGCAGGCGCGGCTTCTGACTCTGCTTCGAGCACCGCAAAATTTCTACTCCGTCGGGGACATCAATCAATCCATTTTCGGATTTCGCCACGCCAGCCCCGAAGGGTTCCGCGCCTACCGCGACCTGATTGTGCACGAAGGCCGGCACCACGTCAGCCTGAAAGAAAATTTCCGCAGCCGCGACGAAATTCTGCGCGCTGTTGAAACTATTTTGCACGACGCGCCCGGCATCGAAGTGCGCCGTTTGATTCCCGCTCGTGAGCTTCCCCCGAAGGCCCAGCCGTGCATCGATGTCTTCTGTATTCTGCCTTCGGACCAATCGGAGGCTGTGGAAGCCAACTGGATTGCGCGTCGCATTCTCGAAATTCGCGGCGCTCTTCGTATCGGTCCGGAACAGCGGCGGCCCAGGTTCCAGGATTTCGCGGTGCTGGTTCGCAAAGCGGATTCGTTCGAACCCCTCGTAGCAGCCTTCGAACGGCACGGCATCAAATACGCGATCAGTCGGCCAAAGGGCTTTTTCGCGATTCGCGAAATTCTCGATATCACGCATCTTCTTCGCGCCATCTCGAATCCGCGCGATGAAATTTCCACTGCCGCGCTGCTGCGTTCACCGTTAGTGGGCGTGTCGGACGAATCGTTATTTCGCCTCAAGTTGCTCGATAAAAATCTGGGCGGCGCACTCGCAAAGCTCGAAAGCGAGCAGCTCGCGCTGTCTCAATTTGAGCCGGAAGATCGTGCGCGCCTCCTCCTCTTCGTGAAGCACCTTTCAGCCTGGCGCTCGCTTCAGCCCTATCTGTCGCTTGACCGTCTATTGTTGCGGGCTCTCGCGGAATGCGGTTTCGACTGGGCGCCAGCTACCGCGACGGGCTCCGCCATCGAGAAATTTTTAGGCATGGCGCGGCAGTGGAAAGAATCACTGGCCCAATTTGTCGAGTACTTGGCGCGCCAGCGGGAGTCCAACTTGCGCGAAACCGAGGTCCCGTTCGATGAGACCGCCGATGCCGTGCGCATGATGACCGCTCACACGGCGAAGGGCCTTGAATTCCCCATTGTGATTCTGCCCGCGATGGATGCGGGAATTCAAAAGGGCGTGCCGAATTTTTCATTCACTCCCGAATTCGGACTCGGCTCGCGCTGGAATGCCCCGCCCAAGGGCGACCATATCAACGATCTTTTCCACGAAGCCAACAAACAAGTGCTCACCGCCCGCGAGCTGCAGGAATCCAACCGTCTCCTCTATGTCGCTCTGACACGCGCCGAAGACCATCTGGTTCTGTCGTTTTCCAAATTCGATAACTGGGCCAAAGTTGTCGCTCCTGCCCTGCAGATCGGCGGCTCGGCGCCTGATGGGATTGCGCGCGAGCGTGAGCTTTCATCTCCGTACGGCGAGCCTTTCCGCGTGCGTGTAGTGAGTGCTGTTTCTGATCCAGACCCGTTTTCCTTCGACACCCTAGCTCTCCCTGTACACCAAGCCGCACCCCTTCCTCGCCCCATATTAGAGGGCCCCGGCGCATCGCAGCATGATGCCAACGTGACGGTCACCGCGCTCGCCATTTTTGCTCAATGCCCGCGCCGTTACATGCTCGCGCAGTATCTCGGGCTGCAACAAATTCGTCGCGTGAATCTCGCCGCGCTTGAAGACGAGGACGCGTTAACAGACGAGGAGTCGGTCAGCGCCGCCCTCCCCGCAAGCGCCTTGGGCCTGCAAGTTCACGCGCTTCTCGCCGGTTTGCCAGTCGAAAACCCCGACTTGCATGCGAGGCATTTGGCGCAAACATTCGAACTGAGCACACTCGGCAAGCGCGCTGCTCGCGCACGGCGCATCGAACGTGAGTTCTCTTTTCTGCTCGCGGTGGAAGATGTCGTGATTAGCGGACAGATCGATCTTTGGTTTGAAGAAGGCCGCGAACTGATTCTCGTCGATTACAAGACCGACGATGTTTCATCCAGCGAGGCGCGAACACACGCCTTCATGTACGCGTTGCAGATTCAGGTCTACGCCGCCGCACTCACCGCGCTCACCGGGCGCGCGCCAGACCGCGCCTACATACATCTGCTTGTTCCGGACGTCGCAGTTGAAATTCCTCTGACACCCGCTGCCGTTGCGCCCGCTGTCCGTGATCTGGCGGACGCCCAATCTACGCTGCGGTTCCCTCTCCACGAAGCACCCCACTGCCATCGCTGCCAGTTTTATAAAGGCCTCTGCCCTGCCGGCGCTTTCCCTACTCGAACTGACGCCGGAAGTCCGCAAACTGACGCTCCAGTTCTGCCACGCGCTCCTCAAGTTTCGTAACTCGATCCGTTCCCGCGCTCAAATTCACGGACTCTGCTTCGACTTCCATCTCCCGCACCGGACCCGATAGAAGCTGCGCATATCGCGGCTCCTTGTGTCCCGGACGCCGCGCCAACTTCACGGCCATCCCGCTCTCCATCAGCCGCTCCAGCACGGATTCCACTTCTTCCAGGTCGGCGAACGCGTGCATCCGTTCTGAACGGTCCTTCACCTCACCCAACGTCTGCGGCCCGCGAAGCATCAGCACGCAGATTACGGCCAATTCACGCCTCCCCATATTGAGCGTCTCGGAAAAACGCTGCGCATACTTATGAACGCGGCTGCCGCCAACAATTTCAGCGGCGAATCGCTTCCCGCGCAACAATTCAATCGCAGTCGCAACCGTCTCTTCGTCATAATTCACCACTGGAAAACGGTTCGATTTTTGATTGCACGCGTTCACGAGCGCATTGAGCGATAGCGGATAATACTCCGGCGTTGTGCTCTCCTTTTCAATCAGCGCGCCGAGCACGCGAACTTCGGTTTCATGCAGTGTGAATTCCACTTGGTTCAGTGTACATTGGAGAATTCAACCATGCCCACGCGCGCTGTAGGCCAGGCTGTCCCTCGAAAAAAAGGCTGGAGCAAAGTGACCGGCCGCGAAATTTTTTCGAAGGCGATGTTCCATGGGGCCAATTCACGGTGGTGATAGCGCGCGATATTCCCGGCGTAAATTTCGTTGCACAAATTCTCTCCGATCAGCCATACCTCGCTGAAGAGCGCGTGAATCATTGCGAAGAAGCTATCGTATTGCTGGCACACCATGACCCTTATTTGGTCGAAAAAGCCCGGCGCTGTGTGCGCGTGGTTGTCGATCCGCTTGCACCTGTGCTGACCCTGGAAGATTCCCTCGCGCAGCGCGAAATCATCTGGGGCGAGGATAACATCTTTAAAAAATTCCTTGTCGAGAAAGGCGACATCGATTCCGTTTGGGCGCATGCGGCTCACATCGTCGAGGAGCAGTTGTACATCGAAACCAATGGCATGGTGGCCTTTGCCAACCCACTGGATGGCGTCGCGGTATGGGGATCGCTGCAGACGGGCGGTGGGTTCGGCGGCAAGGAGGAATATCCGTCGCTCCTTGCCGGGCACGCCGCGCTATTGGCCTGGAAATTCGGCAAGCCCGTCAAGATGATCTACGACCGTGCCGAGGATTCGTCCCCCGCATTGCTCGTGTATGAAGCTGACCTTGAGCTGCAGTCGACCCACGGCACGCGACGGGTGCCCTATGCTTCTTTTCACACGGGTTACAAACAAACCGTCTTGCGCAAAGATGAATTGATCGCAAGGATTCGGCTCCCAAGAACCCGTACGCCCCGTCAGCATTATTTTCGAAAGGTCGGCACCCGCAACGCTCAGGCGATTTCAAAAGTTTGCTTCTCGGGTATTACCAAACTAAACTGCGTGCGAATCGCTGTCGGCAGCGTCGGACCCGTATCACCCCGGTGTCTCGCCACCGTGACCTCGGTGGCTCGAGGACCTTCCGTAATGAAAGCCCGCGAAATCCTCGCCCGTGAAATCGCGCCGATCGACGACATTCGTTCGACTGCGCGCTACCGCCTGCGCGTCGCCCAAAATTTACCGGAGGAGTTCTTGCGTGCAACTGCGAAGTAAGCGCGTCGTGCTGCCCGATAGCGTTGCGCCCGCGTCGATTCATGTTTTCGGGGGGCGAATCCTTGCGGTCTCCGCTTACGATGACGTTTCAACCGATTGCCTCGATTATGGCGATCTCGCAGTTCTGCCGGGCCTTGTCGATACCCACGTCCACATCAATGACCCCGGCCGCACCGATTGGGAGGGCTTCGAGAGCGCCACTCGCGCGGCTGCGGCGGGCGGTGTCACCACGCTGATCGACATGCCTCTGAATTCAATTCCCGCGACGACCAATGTGGCCGCGCTCGAAGCCAAGCGTGCAGCAGCCGCAGCGCATTGCTGGGTGGATGTGGGATTCTGGGGCGGCGTTGTCCCTGGCAATGCCGCCGATCTTGAGCCCCTGCGAGACAGAGGAATTCTGGGGTATAAATGCTTCCTCTCCCCCACTGGCGTCGATGAATTCACTCATGTTGGTGAGTCCGATCTTCGCCTCGCGCTCCCGCTTCTCGGCGGATTGCCTCTTCTGGTTCATGCCGAATCGCCGGAGCATCTTCGCGAACCGCAAGGCGACCGGCAGCGCTATGAAACATGGCTGTCGTCGCGCCCCGTGGAGGCTGAACGTCGCGCCATCGAGATGATGGTGCGGCTTAGCGCGGAGTTTTCGGCGCGCATTCACATTGCCCATATATCGTCAGCGGAGAGTCTGGACCTGCTCGATGGCAAACAGGAACTGATCACTGCCGAGACCTGCCCGCACTACCTCGCTTTCGCCGCCGAAGAGATTGCGGACGGCGCGCTGGAGTACAAGTGCGCACCGCCCATCCGCGATTTCATGAATCGGGAGCAGTTGTGGCAAGCGCTGCGCGAACATCGCCTTGGCATCGTGGTGTCGGATCACTCGCCGTGCCCACCCGATTTGAAGCGCGGCGATTTCTTCGAAGCTTGGGGCGGCATCAGCTCGTTGCAGCTCAGCCTCCCGATCATGTGGACGCATGCATCATTGCGCGGTTTCACCCTGGCGGATATCGCGCGATGGATGTGCGCAAATCCGGCGCGCCTTGCCGGCCTTGCCGCGCGCAAAGGATCGATTGCCGTGGGCCATGACGCCGATCTGGTGGTGTTCGATCCCGAAGAACAGTTCGATGTGATCGCGAAAAATCTGCACCACCGCCACAAAATTTCGCCATACGACGGACTGCTGTTGAGCGGAGCCGTTAAAGCCACGTATCTGCGCGGCGAACTTGTTGGCGAGGGCGCGGGAGGAATATGTTTGCGCCCGAACTGACCGACCTCTGGCTCATCGATCTTAGCGGCGCAACGCCTGGGCGGCCGCGTCGTGGAAGCCAGCGACGAGTTCTTCGCGGAAAAAGAAAATCTGTTGAAGCCTGAAAGTCCGGTCTTTATCGAGGGTCGCTACACGGACCCGCGGAAAATGGATGGATGGATGGGAAACGCGCCGCCGCCGCACGCCCGGGCACGACTGGTGCATCGTGCGTCTGGGGCTGCGCGGCGTAATCCGCTCAGTCGTTGTCGATACCGCGTTCTTTCGCGGAAACTATCCAGAGCAATGTTCCATCGACGCTGCGGACGACGATGAAGTCTGGCACGAAATTCTTCCCATCACTCCTCTCCAGGGCGATTCGGTCCAGCGCTTCGCGATCGCCGATTCGCTTCCCGTCGCGCGAATCCCTTCCGCATCTATCCCGACGGGGGCGTGGCGCGATTGCGCGTACTCGGCGAAGTCGCGGCGCAATTTCCGTCGGGTGAATTCGACGTCGCGGCAATTCAGAACGGCGGCCGTCGCCGCGGACCCGGTTACGACTGGGTCGTCATTCAACTCGGCTCGCGCGCGCGGCTGCATCGTGCCACGGTCGATACTGCGCACTTCAAAGGAAACTTCTCGGAACGATGCTCCATGGACGCCGCGGACAACACCTCTCCATGGAAACCGATTCCTGCCGAGACGAAACTCCAAGCCGACACCGCTCACGAGTTTGCTCTGCGCGGCACTGACGCCGTGACGAAGGTGCGCCTGAACATTTATCCCGATGGCGGTGTGGCGCGCCTGCGCATTTGGGGGACGCGTGACTGAGGCCGCCTTTCTCACCTGCTGCGGTTCGCGCGCCTGGGCGCGGCGCATGGCGGAATCGCACGACCCGCCCGCCTATGCCGAAGAAATTTGGTGGAGCCTCTCGCCCGCTGACTGGCTTGAGGCATTTCGCGCACATCCTCGCATCGGCGAACAGCTCGTTTCCGCGCGGTCGCGAGCGGAGCGATGGGCCGATCGGGAGCAATCTGGCGCTGCGAAGGCGGACATGGATTTGCAAAAAGAAATGCGCGAAGCCAATCGGCTGTACGACGAAAAATTTGGCCACATCTTTATCGTCTGCGCTTCCGGAAAGTCGATGCAGGAGATGGTGGCGATGCTCTGCGCGCGTCTCGCCGACGACAGCAAAACCGACCTCGGCATCGCGGCAAACGAACAAGCGCAAATCACACGGCTCCGGCTCGCCAAGATCGGCCTGCAATGATCGGCCTGAAATGATTAGCACGCACGTATTGAATATCGCCACCGGCCGTCCCGTCCCTGGCGTGCCCGTGAGTCTTGCAAGGCAGCATGGTGAGACCTGGGAAGAAATCGCTCAGACGATCACCGATTCCGATGGCCGCGCTAGGAACTAGGGATCCGCTGGAATGCGGCCCGGCATTTACCGGCTCACGTTCGAGGTCAACACCGCTTTTTTATCCGCGCGTGGAAACCGCGGGAGCTAAGGTGCTCCTCACTTCCAGCAAACACGGTCGACGCGCTCGCCGCACGGCAGCCGCTTGGTCCCCTGGAAACTTTTTTGCAGCGGCTTACGGCCCACTTTTCGGATCGCAACGAACACTTGCGCGCGATCTCGATCCAAGGCACCGAGCACCTTTGGACGCGGCTCGACGGCCATGCATTTCAGCAGGCGGGCGCCTAGCGGCGCACCGCCGGTCTTACCTCGGATTCCGCTGGAATCCGTTTGCATGCGGGCCTTTCACATCTGGTGTTTTGAAAACAAAGCACTCCGGATTTGCAGGCAACATTCGCGAACCGTTCACCACGCTTCCGGAGACTAGCGCGAACGAAGCGCTCGATTATGACCCTTTGTGGACCCGCGTGCGCCAATTGACTCGGGGACACCTTTGCCGCGCATCGCAGTCTTTCGGTGCAGCACACGCTTCATGCCATGGCGGATGCGGTGCTGGGCGAAGTTCCACAAGTGCAAGACATTCACCTTTCGATGCCCAACAAACATTGTCTGCCGGTGAACCTGACGCCGCTGGGGCTTGATAATCGCAACGAGATTTTTATGCCAGTGGACGAGCCGCACGGTCTGATCGAAGCCACGATCCGGCGAGGCGCTTAGTAGTGAATCCGGCTCGCGTACGCCGTCCACGCGGCGAACACGGCTTGCGCTTCGTCGCGCATGCACGCCTCCATGGGAATTTTTCGTCGATTGAACGTGACGGCAATCTCGTCGTAGATAAGCGAATCGTCAAAACCTGCCGCCGCCGCGTCGTCGCGAGTGCTGCCAAATTTCACGGCATCCAAATGCGCCCAGTAAATTGCGCCCAAACACATTGGGCAGGGCTCGCATGTTGTGTAAATTTCGCAGCCCTTGAGTTCAAATGTGGTGAGCGCGGCACACGCGGCTCGAATCGCCACCACTTCGGCGTGCGCCGTCGGGTCGTTCGTAGTGGTTACGCGATTGGTGCCGCGCGCGATAACGGCCCCGTTCTTCACCACCACTGCGGCAAACGGCCCGCCAAGACCTGCTTCCACATTAGCGATCGCCATTGCGATTGCTTCCGCCATGTGTGGGTTGTGCACTATCGTATTTTAGTGACTGCCGCGTATTCATGTCCCGAAGCCCGCTGAATTTTCTCCAATTATTGCAGCTTGCCGATAGCGCGATCCCCATAGGCGCGACCGCGCACTCCTTCGGGATTGAAACACTAGTTGCGGAAAATCTTCTCACCGTGGACGGGCTCGAAAGTTTCTTGCACGACTATTTAGCGGAAACCGGATTAGTCGATGCGATTTTCTGCCGCGCCGCGTTTCGCGCCAGTTCAGAACTGCTGCCCGCGTTGAATCGGCACCTCAGCGCGCTGCGTCCCGCGAGTGAGTCGCGCAAAGCCAGTTTGGCCCTGGGTAGACGCTTCGGCCAACTGGCCGCGGCGCTGTGCGATTGGGAGGCGGCACCCGAGTGTCACCTGGTGCTCGCGTTCGGCCTCGTTGCTGCCCGTCTCGAATTCGACGTGGACGAAACGGTGCTTGCGTGCCTGCAACAATCCGTGATGGCGCTGGTGTCCGCGTGCCAGCGGCTGCTCCCGCTAGGCCAGATCCGCGCTGCCCAATTATTGTGGGCCGTAAAGCCGGCGATCGTCGCCGTCATGGAACGTAGCCGCGCGCTGCAACCCGCCGACGCAACGTCATTCACCCCGCTGCTCGACCTCGCCTCCATGCGCCACCCGTCGCTGGATGTGCGATTGTTTATTAGCTAGCCGCCCTGCCTTGCCCCCTACTTCGCGCGATGTAACTGCTGCACATACGTCACAATCTTAGTGATGTCCTTATCGGGAAGATCTGACGCTGGCATCGCTGTTCCAGCCACGCCGTGCTTCACGATCCCGAACATTGCCTTCGACCCCGGATGCACGAGCTTGCCTTTCAAATTTGCGCCCGCGCCGCCCTGTCCCTTGTCCCCGTGACACACAGAGCAGTGCTGCATGTACAACTTCTTGCCGTCAGGCGCGGTGGCGGCGGTGGCCGCGGCCATCATAATGGCGGTCAACAGAAATATTTTCATAAGATGAATTCTTCGTAGAGCTTGCTTTGTCGTTCCCCTATTTCGTCCCACCCAAACTCGCGTTCAACCCAAGTCCGCGCGTTCGACTCCAAACTTTTCCGCTGTTGCGAATCCACTGACACCCCGCGGATCGCTTCAGCCATCTGCTCGGGCTCGTCCGCCACCAACACTTCTTGACCCGCGCGCGCCAACAACCCGTTCACTCCGAAACTTGTCGTCACGATGGCCTTACCCATAGCCATCGCTTCTAGGATCTTGATATTGGTTCCCGCCGACGCCATTAGCGGCGCTATAACTATCGCTGCTCTGCGATACGCCGGGCGAACATCCGCCACGAAATCCTCCACCTGAATCCCGGGATGACCGGGATCTGTGAACAACAACCTTTTGTAATATTGCATGAAGTACTCGTGCCTCCACCCTGCGATGATTTGCAAGTTCATCCCCGTAAGCCGCGGCCACACCTCGCGCAAGAAAAACTCCACCGCCAGCAGGTTCGGCAGATGCGCAAACGACCCCACGAATAATAGCCGCCCCGGTTCCGGCTCCTCGCTCGCGGGACGAAATCGCTCCAGATTCACTCCATTTGGCAGACACCTGGCTTTCGCCAAGCCAACCACGGTCCGGTCTTTTTCCGACATCGTCACAATGGCGTTCACGCGCGTCCATGCATCTGTCTCAAATGCCCGCCAACGCGCTAGTTCACGCTCTTGTTCCTGGCGCTCGTCGGACCGGGCTTCAGTCCCGCGCAACAGTTGCTCATGCAAATCGAAGGTGATGTCATGCTCCACTAGGATCGTCTTCGCCGGGTGGCAATCTTCCGCGTACTGCGCCATTTGCGTGAATTCCAACTGCACCAATCGCGGCCGCCATTTTTTTACTGTCTGTCGAAGCGCTTCCCGGAAGCTTGCTGAATCGAACTCCTCCACCATTCGAGGACGGCTGCCAGGCCGAATCGTGTGGCTCCCCGTGCGTTTCACCAGCACGATTTCCGCGCACATTTCCTTCACTTCCGAAGGCGGCGCGGCGAGTTCATCCGTGAATGCCAGTAGCACCAAGTCGAAACATTTTGCACCCTCGCGCATCAGATTAAAAATCCGTACCGCGCCCCCGTGCGCGAGCGGATATGGCAGGTAGGGCGAAGCGATCGTCACCACCTGCCGTCCAGTGCGACGGCCAGGGAAAACGGCCACATCCCCGCCCGTTAGTGCCAAAACAGCCTCCTCGCTCGCGCTTGAAACCCGAACCGGCCCGCGCGGAATTTTCCACGCCATCGCGAGTGCCCGCCGCGCCGGTAATTCACCTCGCATCGCCAGCAACTGCAGCCTCCGAATCGCCGCTTTCCAAAGCCTGGTGAACAGCTCCGCCGATCCCACGGCACTCCCTAAAAAGCGCAAATAGTTGATCTCAACCATTGCAGCTAGATCCTCTTCCGAGTGGTAGCGGCCCGTTGTCGCTCTATGCCGGTGAATTACGTGCGCGCCCGCCGCCAGTACCGTCGGCCACCCGCGTTGCCAAGCCCGGTAGCCAGCGTCCAAATCCTCCACGTAAGCCGGCTCGAAAATTTCGCTGAAGCCCCCAAGCGCACTCAGTTTCGCTGTGTCATACAGAGAACATCCAGCGCTTCCATAGAGCACATAGGTCTCGTCTTCCCCCGCCAGCGGTTCCTCGCAGCGAATCGGGAAGTCCAGCGGGCCGACCGCTTGGAACACAGCCTTCCCGGTTTCTTCGCGGCGTTTGCCCTGAGGAAAAAAAATCTGCGCGGTTGCGCAAAATAGATTTGGCACCCGCTCGAACTTTTCCGCCAAAGCTGAAAAAAACTCTGGCGCGACCGCCATGTCGTTATTCAGCAGGCACGCCCTCGCAAAACGCGCTTGTTTGATTCCCCGATTTACCGCACGCGCAAACGAGAGCGGCTCCCCGCTAATTTCAGTTCGCACCTCGGGATATTCCGACGCCAGCCACTCCCCGGTTCCGTCATCCGACCCGTTATCCACCACGATGACTTCCGAAGGGTGTTGGGCCATCACGGCCGGGAGCATTTCCGCCAACAGTGCACGTCCATTTCGCGACGGAATGACGACGCTGATTCCTTCCCGCAGCTCCCGAACTTCCGCCTCCATAGCGTCGACCCGGCGCGTCGGACGCAGCCACATTGACGCATACGCGGTCCACGTCAGCAACGGGATCGCAGCCTCGGACGGATGCGCGATCCTGCGCGCCCACAATCGGATGCGCCCTCCCGGCTGGAGATGCCACCGAGCGCGCTCCCGCAGTCGCCACGCAGCGTGTCTGGCAATTCTTGCCGGTGCGCGCAAAGTGAAAAGTCGTGCGCGCTCATCAAATCCGGCGAACCGGCCTGGAGCGATCACCAGCGCGATCAGCCGCATCGTTCCATACCCGCGCCGCGGCATCATCAGTGCTGCGCTAACCTGGATCGTCCTTCCCGCCAACCCTCCCCGGACGCGCGCCAGATTTTCGCGGAAGTTTTGGGAAAGGTGGTATTGAATCCATTCTCCCCGATGCGGTGGAAACTCCGCGACGACCCATAATTCCGCGCCCGGATATAAATCCGCAATCCGGTCCAGAAACTCGCGGTTCAGCTCCTCCGTTCCGGAGCAGAACGCGACCGCGACCGGACTCAGAACAGCATCTCGGGCCGCACCTGTAGCGTCCCATCCCGATAGCGCGCCCACATATACAGGGCGTGCATGCCAAACACAGTGGAAACCGGATTCACATAGGGCAGCATCTCGCCAGATCGCAAGCCGAAGTAAAACCCGCCGTCTAAGCGCCCGTCGGCGTCCTCGGCCTGGAATAACGCGAGCGACTCCGCTTCGAACTCTGCGAACTCGTCAATCGTCGCGAAACCGCCAGCCGCCCCGAAAAGCCGCAGTCTCAACACTTGTGCGATCACGTCAGACCGCAACAGCCCCTCCCCGGCGTGATGCAAATGGAACGCAACTTGCTCCAAACCGTTTCTGAACGCGGCGGCGCATCCCTCGTCCTGTAGATTGGGCGTCAGGCCTTCCAGAAAATAGCAGAACGCATGCAGCCGGTCCATCACGCGATCCGGTTCCAAGTCACCGCGCAGAAAATCCTTAGCCGTTCTGAGCGAATCCGCAAGAACACGCTGGTAAGCGGTTTCGAATCGTCCGTCTCCGGCCGCGATTGCCAGTTCACGCCAGCCAAGCGCCGCTTTCAACTGATAACATCCGGGTGACCGCGACCAACGCCCGTCGCGTGCCACTGGCTCTTTGGAGGGAATCTTCAAAATCGGATGAAAATCCGTTCCAGAATCGAAATCGCGCAGCATGCTCCCGCCGCAATCCACTGCTGTTTTCAAAAATTCAGCGTTACCGGTGACGCGCCAAACGGCTAACAAGCCACGCACGATAATCCCGCAGTCGAAAAAGTAACTGCGCGGCTCAATAACAACCTTGTCAGACGAAAATTCGAACGGCATTGCCCCGATTTGGCGATCCCACGCGCAATCCACCAAAAAATTCCCGACGCGCATGGCCATTTGCAGATATTCGGGATCGCCCGTCGTCTCGTGCAGGAAGGCCAACGCGCTCACGGCATACCCCGATATCTCCGTCGAAACCGCGGCGTTCCGCTTCAGATCCGATCGATAGTACCGGGCCACGCCGCCGGTGTCCGCGGTGATACCGGAAGATAGAATCCACCGTCCGGCCCGGTCGATATACATTTTGCTTTCAATTGCGCTCTCGCTGCGAAACACAAAGCTTAGAATACACTGGTACCGGGTGATTGTTTGCGTATCTTGGGCTTCATACTGATCAATTTTGGTTTGCCTTGGTGGGGGTCGGAGACCGTCAATTTCGACTCGGTCAAGGCCGGGGCCCCGCCGCCTGGATGGACCATCGCCGTAACGCACAAAGGGGCTCCGCCGCGATGGATGGTGCATCCCGACGTGACCGCCCCGAGCGGGCCGAACGTCCTGGCCCAACTTTCCAATGACAAAACGCGTTTCCGCTTCCCCTTGGCAATCTACGACAAGGTGGTGTGCCGCGACGGGGATTTGATCGTTAAGTTCAAGTTGATTGCGGGCAAAATCGATCAGACTGCCGGCCTCGTTTGGCGCTATCAGGACCCCAACAATTACTATCTCGTCCACGCTAGTGCAAACTCCAAGAATATCGCTGTCTTTAAATTGAAGGACGGCAAGAGTACGGCCATAGCGCCGCTCGGCGCGGATGAGAAGGCGTCGTCCGTGCCCCACGAAGTTGAAGAGCAGCGCTGGAACACCTTGCGGGTGGTCTTCCGCGGGGCCCGGGTCTCCGTCTATTTAAACCACCGTAAACTGCTTGATGCGCAAGACTCCACTTTCCTGGTGGCCGGCCGCACCGGCGTGTGGACGAAGAGCGACACCATTGCTTACTTCGACGACTTTCGGATAGATAAAAAGTAGTCTGCTTGGATCACAACATCTTCTGAAATTTACTTGATTGCAGGCCTAAACGCCCGCTATACTGGCTTTTTCGCTAAAGCGTGCAGACATGACGCCGAGAGATGATTCCGACCCATTAGCGCCCCAACGGGAGGCCGCATTTTTCTATGGCCTTTTCCTGCGTGGTCACTCGGTCGAAGCCTTGCGACAGGATATCGATCTGCCCCGGACATTATTAGAAAAATGGCTAAAAGCTCGGGATTTCGAAATCGCGTTTCGCGATAATTTACAGCGTGTTTATGTGTATCGCAAGCAGGTGCTGGCCGTTTTCGATGCGCTGGTGACGAACGAACAAAATCGCGCGCGCTTGCAGTGATTCCCAGGCCTCATTCCGCTCCCGTCTTGAGTTCCGGCACATCGCGCAATTCCACCCAATGCCCCGCCGTTCGCAAGGCCTCCAGAAGAGCTCCAGCCGCTGGCGGTAACAGCGGCGTTCCGCTCCTTCTCCCCCCAACCCTCATCCATTCCCGTGCAAACGCCTCCCGGACAATCGCGCTGCCGAACACACCCCCAATATAGGCCGCCCGCACATCCTCCGAGGGCTGCCATAACTGCTCCGCTACATGCTCCGTCAGCCCAACTAACTGCCCCGCCGCCTCCAGCAAAATCGACCGCGCCACTGCATCCCCTTCGACGGCGATCCGATCAACCATCGCCGCAATCCGTGCTACTCGCGAGCGCGGCCACTCCGCCGTGTAAAAAAGATGGAGCATCTCATTGGCATCGGCAGCGCCCGACGCTCTCAACAGCGGCTCTCGCAACGCCGTCGCCGGACCCCAGCCCTCGTCGGCCCGGAGCGACGCCCGAACCGCCTGTCGCACGATATCGAATGCGCCGCCTTCGTCGCCGAAGATGTAACCCCACCCGCCCGCGCGAGCCGTCACCCCGGCCGCATTTCGGCCAAACGCGATCGAGCCAGTTCCAGCGATCACGATCACGCCCACTCCGTCAGGGACGGCACCGGCTAGCGCGATAAGCGCATCGTGCGTGACGATCAACCGCTCCGCTGCGATTATGGAAGTCAGGAGCGCCTCTTTGTCGGCGGGACCGCCGCTCATCCCAAAGCACGCGGCGCGGAATCGAATATCTTCGAGCACCAAGCCCGCGGCCCGGCACGCGTCTCCCGCGCAGCCTCGCACCACGCGCGCCAGTTTCTCCGCGCCCTCCCTCGCGCCAACGTGATTGCAGGGGCCGCTTACCCCCGAACCGAGCACCCGGCCCGTTTCATCGCCGATTAGCGCCGTGGTGCTGGACTGTCCGCCGTCCACTCCGAGAAAATAGGGCATCAACCTCTATTAAGGATCATTGGCGCCGCCGGCGCTTGCGTATATCTCAAAGAATCAAAGAATCCGGTATAGGCTCGACCCATTCCACTGTCCGGCTAACTTGAGACCCCAGAGTTCCGAATTCAAGCGGAAGTCCGCAGCCTGACCGTGCACGTCTTCAAGCACAATGAATCCGACACCGCGCGATTTCAGGGCGTCCATCGAAGCTCTCCGCCAGCCGGGTTTCGGAGACACATCCGTACCGATAGGCGCACTCGCCAGAAGATTCCACTTACCCGATTCATCGCGCCCTTCTAGCCGCATCCGCACTTGGTATTGGTCGTGTCCGCACTCCACCAGGACGCGGCTTACAACCAGTGGGCGTGAGAATTCCACCTCCACGAACATCCCAGGCTTGATGCTCTCCCATGATCGCCATCGTGTGGCCGGGTTGTTGTCGAAAGCCAGTTGGATATCCCACGGGTATGGGTGTGCGGTGAGCCGCCACGATGAATCTCGCGGCAGCTCTAGCGGCCCCTTGAATAGGCGCAGTTCGGAAATGCTCCAGATATCCGGCACGTTGCCGCCGGCGGTTTGGACCACCCGGACCCCTTGCAGGGGCTTGGGTGGAAACTGAAATTCGAAGCGCGCGGTGGGCATGAAATCGGTCAGCTGGGGTACCAGGATGGTGTCTTTGATCGACTCGCCCATCGCCGATTGGTAATAGACGATGATGTCGCGCGTCGTATAGGACTCGGCGACGGGATTGAACGCGAACACGTGCCCGCCCTCCGGCACTACGCGATCGATAAGCCGCGCCATGCCGTAATTTGAGAGATGCTCGTGCAAAAACTTCTCTTCGGGCACAATCCGCAGCGCAGCGCGCGCGGGCAGCGTCGTAAGCCGCCAATTGCCGTCGTCCGGCAGGTGCCAATCGACCAGTCGCGGCCAGGAAAGCGCCGCGTGGACCAAGAGGACGAGCCCCATCACAAATGCCGCGCCATCCAGCGCAAGCATAAGCGCAAGTGCGATGAACGGGAGCGCTGGAATCAGAAATCGCGTCCCTATATTGGCTGCGTATGGCGCGCCGAATATCACCGCGCCCAACAGCAGATCGCGTCCCATGCGCTTGCGGAGGGCCAGCAGCGCCAACGGCGCGAGCAGAAATACCGGACCGATCGTTCCGCCGAGGGCTCCCGTAACCGTGGCCATCCAAGGCACGGGCCATAGGCTCGGCATATTGTAAGTGCGGAATATTCGGCTGTATTCGTGCTCGAAATACACATGAATATAGGGGTTGCGAAACACCGAGTTGAGAAATGGAGAAGCCGGATTTCCGAACCACATCACATTCTTCAGGACCCAGGGCGTAACTAGAATGGCGGCGCACCCCGCGACCGCCATAAACTGCCGGAGCCGTTGCCGCGGCGCATGCCACGCGACATACCCTAGCGCATACGGGACAGCCAGAAAGCCGGTATATTTGAT
Source organism: Terriglobia bacterium (assembly GCA_025358575.1). GTDB lineage: Bacteria > Acidobacteriota > Terriglobia > Bryobacterales > Bryobacteraceae > JANYJA01. The sequence goes on along the minus strand of JANYJA010000239.1, from coordinate 3,973 downwards.
CGCAAAGGCGAATCCGGCGAGCAGGCCAATGGGAACCAGCAGGTTAAACTCACGTTCTTCGCGCCAGATCTGCAGCAAATAGAACAGCGCGAATGCGACCGCGGCAAGGGCAACATCGTTATAAGCGCTGATACCATCGATGCCCACGATGGGGCTCATAAAAACCAGCAGCGCACCGCAGATACCCGCGCGTTCCACCCCGAATCGGCGCCCATATGACAACATCAGCAGCGGCAAGGTGAACAGGAACGCGCAGTGAACCATTGCAGACGCCGAGTGCCTTCCGAACGCGAACGCGAAAAGGAAAAGCATTTCGAAACCTTGCGACAGGTTCATGTAGAGATCCGTGGTTACGCGCTGGAAGCCGTGCCACTTCAGATAGCGGCTGACGATGCCCAAATGATAAGCGGAGCCGTCCGGGCTGAACTCCGGGGCCATGGCGTTGAAGAAATAGAGCACGCCGAAAACGGTGAAGAGCAGCGCGAAGACGGCCATCCCGGTGCGCGAGAGCTTTGGCGGCATGGCGTGAGCCGGTGAATTGCGAACTTTAAAATACCAGGCGATCAAAGCGCCGATACCGGTCCACAGAAACACGCCTTTGCGTGCCTGCCCCGCGGCACACAGCAGGAAGACGATCAGGCTGAGAATTGCGGAACCGGAGACAAACGCTAGAAGATAGTGCTCGTGCTTGCGTAGCGTGATGCGCAGCGCTCGAAATAGCAGCGCCCCGAAAGCGGTCGCGGTCGCGACGGTAAACGCACACCCAAACAGGATGTAGATAACCTCACGCACTAGGATAAAAAACCTGCGCTGATAAGAATAAAGCCGAGAACCGTCCCGTCCTCGCCCGCGGCCGTCTTATCTGGCTCGATGCGAAGCAGGTTTAGCGCCCCGGGGATCAGCAGTCCAGGGGGCACTTTGACGCTGAATTGAGCGCGGCCCGAATGCGAGCAATTGGTCTGGCCGAACTTGCCGTCGTTGATCAGGAAGGTCAGCGTGATCGGTCCGGTTTTTCGAAATAGAGTCTCCGCGCACGCGTAATCCGCCGAGAACGTAACTCCGTTCGGCGCTTCAATGAAGAATCGCAACTGCGGGTGGGCACCGGCCCATCGCCACGATTTCGTGACGGCGTTGGGTGGGAGGTCGCGCACCACGTAGCTGTCGGCATCCGCATAAATCATGTTTACGAATGAGCCGATCGGGCTGGGCAGAGTGAAATCGTACTGGCGCGGCGGGGGAAACGTCGGAGTGGCACACGAGCTCAAGAAAAGGGCGGGAATAAGAACTGCCAGACGTTGCGCCACTTTAGAACAGCGTGTTCTTTTTCTTCTTTTTTTCCGGTTTCTGCTGCTCCGCAAGGCTATAGGTTGAGACCGATGGCTGCGTAGTTGGGCGGCTGGCCGCCGGTGTGGCCGCGGGAGCTGGTTTCGCCACTTCGGGAACCGGCTTGGCGGCCTGGGTAGTCGATACCGTTGGCGATGTCGGCGGTGCTGTTACGGGTGCCGTTACAGGCGCTATCGCGGGCGCCGTAATTGCCGGTACAGGTGTGGGTTCCGTCTTTGTGATCGGCGGCTGGGTCGCCACTGCCGGCTGCGTGACTACGGGCGCGGGCGGCGGCACAGCACTCGTGACCACCGGCACCGGTCGCCTCACCGCCGGTCGCGTCTCGGTCGAAACCATCCCGCCCGGTACCACGCGATTTATCGCGTCCATGGCGATCGGAGCCATGATACGGTACCCCTTTCCATTGGGATGCAGCCCGTCATCCGACGCGTCCGCTAACAGCATTCCAGTGTTGTCTTTCAATGCATTGTAGTAATCCACGTAGGTGTAATTATGCTGGCGGCAGTAATTTTGCATCCAGTTATTGATCTCGATGATGGCCGCCGGCGGGCGGGTCCTAGTCATCTCAAAGCGCGGATTCGAGTCCTTGTGATAATCGCTCACCGGCAGAATCGACGCGAACAACGGCCGGATGTGCTGTAGATTCGCCAACTCGCCGATCATCTCCAGATTGTTTTCGATCGTTTTCACCGGAACCCCGCGCGCGATGTCGTTAGTCCCCGCTAGAATGAGCATGGCCCGGGGATGCAAGTCCAGCACGTCCGCCTTCAGGCGCCCCAGCATCTCGCCGGTTACCTGCCCGCTAATCCCGCGGTTTATATACTCGCGCCCCGTAAAATATTCGTTCAGCCGCCACCCATCCGTGATCGAATCGCCGAAGAAAACCACTCGGGGCATGGCTGGCGACGGTGGGCTCAGCTTCTCATTGGCGTCCGCATAGCGCCGCAGATTGTCGCGATCCGGATTCCGCAGCTGACGCTCCTTCTGATCCAGCAGCAATTCAAAGTAAATTCCTAAACGTTCCACGGAGTCGCGCAATTCGGCGAACTGCTGGCGCGCCGTCTCGGGAAGAGACACCGGCTTCGGCAGCGCGTCGGCAACCGCCAAGTACGCCCGCGCTTCGGCCAACAAGCTGTACGTCAGCCCGCTGTTCTGCGGCGTGGTTTGGAGCCCGGCCAGCGCCTGCCGCGAACTTTCGGCAATGGTTGCGGTGCTGCGCGTCAAGCCGGGCACCATCACCGCCGTGGATTCCATCAGCTGCGTGATGCGCCTCGCCAGTTGTTCCGAATCTTTGGCATTGAGCGTCGCGCCGCCCGTGCCGCCGCCTGAATTTGCAGTCGAAGTTGAGCTTTGTTGAGCCGTCGCCCAGCCAGCTCCGAGGATGACCAGAACTGCCGCTATCCATCTCATAACGTGCTCTCTTTGTTCAATCGTAGTGTAACTGTCCCGATCGTGAATTGCATGTGGATCTCGATCTGCACCGGCAGCTTGCGATTGTCGTCCGTGAGCCAAACGTGCAGGTGCGCGGGGCGACGGTAAAGCACGTTATTGAACGCAAAAACTTCACAGCGTACAGTTTTTTTCATCCCTGCTGGAGTTTTGATGTCTTCGCGTCCCTGCGCCTCTACCTTCAGGGACACCGTCTTCTTCCCGTCGCTCACCGGGATCTCCATCGAATGCCCCGGTTCCAGATTTACGCTTCGAAGAAAGAAAAGACCGCCGATAATGTCGTGCACGCAAGCCGGGATTTCAGTCTCGTGCGCCGCCACCGTCGTATTCTTGGGAATCTCCTTCTCCAGGTAACTGGCCTTCTTGGCGCTAGCGTCGAAGGTGACCTTGGTTTCCCGATTTCGGCTGCCTTCGTGAGCCGTGAGGAAGGTGGTCTCCACGCAAAAATTTGAACCGACGCTTGACGTGTAATCGTCGTTCACGTGGAATAGCCGCGATACCAGCCCAGTGCTCTCGAGGTGCAGTTTGGCCTCCCCGCCGCCGCGCCCGGCCGGGGTGTTGGGAGTCCAGGATAGCTTCGCGCGCCCCGCGGTTACCAAGCGCCACTCCACGTCATAATCCAGCACTTCCCCGCGGGAAGTCTCCGCTTGTCCGCACAGCGCCGCGGCCAGAAACCAAGCCGTCCATCGAATTACGCGCGCTGGACGCGGAAAGGCATACATGAAGCGTCAGTTTCTCAGGTTTCCGAAACCCAAGTCAAAGAAATGGATTGGCGATTAATCTGCTAAGAGGAGAATGGGAGGAGCTTGTGATTAAGAAATCAATCTGGTTCGCCGTGTTTTCCACGGGGATACTCGCTGCTAGTTCAGCCATAGCAGACGACAAGCCTGAGTTGTTCGGAACTTGGCTTTTGGACGCCAGCCAATCGACCTTCGGAACACATTCCACGCCCGGTTCGATGACTGTCACCATCACCAAAAAGGGAAAGATGGTGCATATTTTCCGAAAGACCACCGATGGGAATGACGAAAAAATTGTTGAAAACGACTGTCGGAGCGACGGCAAGTACCACCCGGTGCTAGGTGCAGAGGGAGGCTCCATTCTGTGCAAGTGGCAAGGCAACACGCTGGTCACGGACCGGCAGTGGAGTGACGGTCAGAACCACGAGCATGTTGCCGCG
>JANYJA010000225.1 GCA_025358575.1 Terriglobia bacterium | reverse complement strand
AATGGCAAAGGAAAAATTCGACCGCAGCAAGCCGCACGTCAACGTCGGGACCATCGGCCACATCGATCACGGCAAGACCACGTTGACCGCCGCCATCACCAAGACGCTGGCGAAGAACAACCCGAAGGTTAAGATTCGCGATTTCGATTCCATCGACAATGCGCCCGAAGAAAAGGCCCGCGGAATCACGATCGCGGCGTCGCACGTCGAGTACGAAACTTCCGCGCGCCACTACGCGCACGTGGATTGCCCGGGCCACGCCGATTACATCAAGAACATGATCACCGGAGCGGCGCAGATGGATGGCGCGATTCTGGTTGTCGCCGCCACCGACGGCCCCATGCCGCAGACGCGCGAGCACATTCTGCTGGCCCGTCAGGTCGGTGTGCCACACATTGTCGTGGCCATGAATAAAGTCGACATGGTGGACGATCCCGAGCTTCTCGATCTGGTGGAACTGGAAGTCCGCGAGCTGCTGAAAAACTATCAGTTCCCCGGCGACGATCTTCCGGTGGTTCGCGTCTCCGCTCTTGGAGCCTTGAACGGCGAAGAGCAGTGGGCCAAATCGGTTGAGCTGTTGATGAACGAAGTGGACCGCTATATTCCGGTTCCCGAGCGCTTGATTGATCGTCCGTTTCTGATGCCGATTGAAGATATTTTCTCGATTCAGGGACGCGGCACGGTTGTGACGGGCCGTATCGAAACGGGCATCTGCAAGGTCGGCGAGGAAATGGAGATTGTGGGATTCAAGGCCACGCGCAAGACGGTCGTAACCGGCGTCGAAATGTTCAAGAAGCTGCTGGACGAGGGTCGCGCGGGCGATAACGTTGGGCTGCTGCTGCGCGGAGTGGAAAAGGAAGAAGTGGAGCGCGGGCAGGTTATTGCCAAGCCGGGGTCCATTAAGCCGCACAAGAAGTTCAAGGGTGAAGTGTATGTCCTCAGCAAAGAAGAGGGCGGGCGGCATACGCCGTTTTTCAAGGGATATCGTCCGCAGTTCTACTTCCGCACGACGGATGTGACGGGAGTGGCGGAGATGCCCGAGGGCACCGAGATGGTGATGCCGGGCGACAACGTCGGGCTGGTGGTTGAGCTGATTACGCCAGTGGCCATGGATAAGGGGCTGCGGTTTGCGATTCGCGAAGGCGGACGCACTGTCGGCGCCGGCACCGTGACTGAGATTTTGGATTAGGGAGTTTCCATATGAGAGAGATCATTACGTTCCAATGCGGCGAGTGTAAAAACCGCAATTATTCACGCACCAAGAATAAGAAAACCACCACCGAGCGTCTGGAATTCAAGAAGTTTTGTCCTTCGTGCCGCAAGCACCAACCGCACAAGGAAATCAAGTAGACTGGTGTTGGCAACCAAGTAGGGGCGTAGGTTTAACGGCAGACCAGCGGTCTCCAAAACCGCGAGTGGGGGTTCGAATCCCTCCGCCCCTGCCAGTTCATTCACGCGAAAAATTTATGGCAGGCGAATTAGAATCCATCAAGACTTGGCCCGCGAAAACGCGCAGCTACATCGACGATCTGAAGCTGGAGATGAAGCGCGTCACGTGGCCCACGCGCAAGCAGGTCGAATCCACCACGGTAATCGTCATCTTCACCGTGTTCGCCTTCGCAGCCTACTTCGGCGTCGTCGATTTCACCATCGATCACACGGTCACTAAAATTTATTCTTCGTTATCGAAGGTGAAGTGAGCCTCGCCATGTCCGCAGATCCCGAGTTAAACCCTGAGACTGAAGACCTAACCCAGGGCGACGCCACAACCCCCGACCCGATTTCAGAAGCTGCCGAAGAAGCGCTCGACGCGGGTGAACCAGCAGCAGAGACAGGGATCGAAGAAGAAGCTCCGCCGGCTCCCATCGCGGAGAACCTGAAGAAGTGGTTCATCGTTCATACTTACTCAGGTTTCGAAAACAAAGTTAAAGAATCGCTGATCAGCCGCGGCGAAGCATTCGGTTTTGCCGATAAGATCGGGCAGATCCTCATTCCCACCGAAGAGGTGGCGGAACTGCGCAATGGCAAGAAAGTTATCACCAAGCGCCTGGTTTACCCCGGCTATGTGCTGGTTGAAATGGAGATGAACGACGAGTTGTGGCACGCGGTGAAAGCCACACCTCGCGTCACCGGATTCGTGGGCGGCGGCACCTCTCCCGTTCCGCTGAGCGCGGATGAAGTGAACAAGATTCTCTACCGGGAGTCCGCGCCTTCCGTGCCGCGCCCAAAGATGAATTTCGAAAAGAACGAGACTGTCCGCATTGTGGACGGCCCGTTCACCAATTTTTCCGGCAAGGTCGACGAAGTCAATCCGGACCGCAACACGCTCCGTGTGCTGGTTACGATTTTCGGCCGCGCCACCCCGGTGGAGCTTGATTTCCTCCAGGTAGAAAAGGCTTAGAAAGGTTTTTATGGCAAAGAAAGTTACTGGAAGTGTAAAGCTGCAGATCCCCGCCGGCAAGGCGACCCCGGCGCCGCCGGTCGGCACCGCCCTCGGTCCGCAGGGCGTGAACATCATGGATTTTTGCAAGGCGTTCAACGCCAAAACGTCAGGCAAGGATCAGGAAGGCTTGATCATCCCGGTGGTGATCACCATCTTCTCCGATCGCACCTTCACCTTCATCACCAAGACCCCTCCGGTGCCGATTCTGATTAAGCGCGCCGTGGCGATCGCCAAAGGTTCGGCCGAACCGCACAAAATCAAAGTCGGCAAGATCACGGAAGCGCAGATCGCCGAAATCGCCAAAATCAAGATGCCGGATCTCAACTGCTTCGACGTGGAAGCCGCGATCCGTTCGGTCAAAGGCACGGCCCGCAGCATGGGCGTCGATATCGCGCAGTAGTGATATCCTTCGGTTCATGCCGAAGACCCCTGTCTCTCGCCGTTCTTTCTTAGCTGTCACGGGCATTGCGCCAGCCGCAGCCGCCACCGCCTCAACGCGCAAGCCGGTCGTCGTCCCCAATATCATTCTCAGCCCCGCCAAGATACAGCAGTCTCCGCTGCAGATCGTCACCATGTACCCGTTCGAGCCGGACGAGATCGCCAGGATCAAAGCCGCCGCCCCCAACACTCCAGTCGACATCACCATCTGCAAAACCAAAGACGAGTTCGAGACTAAGGCCAAAGACGCCGAAGTGGTCTATGGTGACATCCGCGGTGACGCTTTACAATTCGCCGCCAAACTCAAATGGGTCCAGTCCGGCGGCGCGGGCGTCGAGAACATGGACGAAGTCATGCGCAAGAGCCCCGTGGTGCTGACGAATTACCAGCGCGTCTTCGCCCCCGGCATCACTGAAACCGGAATGGGCCTGCTGCTCTGCCTCACGCGCGGCATCACCAAGTACTACGTGCCGCAATTTTACAAGCGTCAGATGAAGCCCGTGGGCACGCCGAAGTCCGCCGATCACACTGAGCTAGTGGGCCGCACCATGGCCATCGTCGGCATGGGAGGAATCGGATGTTTGCTCGCCCGCCGCGCGCACTACGGCTTTGACATGAACATCATCGCGACCGACGCCAAGCCGATGCCGAAGCCTGAGTACGTTGCGGAGCTGCATGACCCCACTTACTTCGCCCAGATGGTCCCCCGAGCCGATGTCCTTGTAGCCGCCGCCCCGCAAACGCCCCAGACCCTGCGCATGTTCAACGAGCAGGTCTTCCGCAACATGAAGAAAACCGCCTATTTTTTGGCGCTCTCTCGCGGTCCGCTTTACGATGACATGGCACTTGTCAAAGCTTTGAAAGAAGGCTGGATCTCCGGCGCGGGTCTGGATGTATTTCCGGTTGAGCCTCCGCCTTCCGACCACCCGATCTTCGACTGCCCCAACGTGGTGATGACGGCCCATACTTCGGGATGGAGCCCCGACCGGCAAGTGCGCTTGATCGACGTCTTCGCGGATAACGTCCGCCGTTACACCGAAGGCCTGCCCCTTATGAACGTGGTCGATAAGGGGCGCGGCTATTGAGTGCGGGGTGCCTGGCCCACACATTCCGCAACTGCTTCTTGGCTTACAAGTTCATCAAATCCACTACTTATAGCGTGTTTACGTGCCAAATTGCAGCCGGCGCAGGTTAGTTATTAGTTGAAATGGCGGTCTTGCTTAAGTTGTGGCTGGCAGAACATTGTGCCGGTATTTGAAAAACTACTTGAATCTTCTCTGCGATTCGTCTACACTCCTGTTCTGGGGTGTATTTAATGTTACATCGATTCGCGCTAAGTTCGGCTAGGACCTTTGGATCGGCATTAGTACGGTCCGTCGCTGCTGTCGTGTTTTGCGGGGGGGGGGGAATCTTAGCACAGACGTGCTTAACCTCTACACCGCCCTGCGTCCTCACCGGCCAGTACGATATTTCGCGAGATAGCTGGAACTCGCAGTAAGTTCTCCTGTTGCGACCCTGCCTTTCGCGGGAATCGTATCAACGCCGGTAATCGATATCACTGCGGGCTTCATGTATGTGACCAGCATGTGCGCGACATCAGGTGGCACACAGTCCTGGTACATCAATGCGCTGAAGCTATCCGACGGCACTGATTCGCAACCAGCACAGCCGTTTGCAGCCAAGGTCTCAGGCTCAGGCGGAGCCGACTGGCGCCGATGTCTTTGTCGGGCAGGGAAATGGGGGGTTCTTGTTGGACTCGAGCTTGAATTTGCTTGATGCGGGGCAATCGACCGTGAAATTTCCGGGCGCAATTGCCTCGCCATCGGGAAGCAGTACCTACTTTACGCCAAAAGCATATGCGACGTTGAATACTTGGGATTGGGACCTCGGGATATCGGGCGTGGCTCTGTTTTCAAATACCTATTCGGGGTTGCCGACCGCGCTGGCTCTGACCGCCGACAAGCAAGGTAATGCTTATGTAATGAAACAGAGCAGTCTTGGCGGGTTCAACACAACATCCGACCAAAACACGGGCAGCTTTCAGATAAATAGTGCCCTCTGCACAACGGCGAATTATCAGGCCTGCCATGAGCCGCACGCTATAGCGCTCTTCAACAATCAGACCCTGTTTGCTTGGCCGTGGTTCGAGAAATTGGCGAAGTTTACATACTCGGCCGGCAATTTCGGGACGCGCACGACAGCGACCTCGCCGGGGTACGACTGGTCCGGGTACCTGGGAGGAATGGTCAGCGTGAGTTCGAATGGCACAAGTAATGCGATTGTTTGGGCTACTGTCACCACTCAGGCTGGCAACAATCCCGTTATGCATAACGCTGCCGGATACCTTGTTGCTATCAAAGCGAGCGATCTATCGTGTTTGTGGAGCAGTAATCAAGTAGCCAGCGACGTTGTGCCGAGTTGCCCGCAACATCAATCCGATGATTTTCATATCGCATCTTTCGCAACACCTATTGTCGTGAACGGGCGCGCTTACGTGCCGACTTACAACAAAGGGACGCTTCTGTACGGCGCGAATTAACTATTTAAATAAGAGACAACATAATGCTAAATCAAATTAAACCAATCAACGGCTCAAAGATCGCTCGTCTTGCATTCGCCCAACTCATACTAACAGCAGTCGCGGTGTGTCAAACACCCACGTTCAAGGTTCTCGGCGCATTTAACGCAAGTGCCGGGAGTCCGGCGGGGGTTGTGGAGGTCATGCCCGGACTATTCTATGGAGTGAATCTGACGTCGGACGTGTCTCAGAGAGGTTCGACAATCTTCTCGGTGCCAAGTACGGGCGGCGTCAGGTACGTTGCCGCAATGAACAATGGCACTCTGCTTTGGGGACCTTTGTTGGCGGGACTAGACGGAAGGCTGTACGAAGGCGGTGGTAATTATAACCAAGGATCCGGTCTGGCGCTCGTCGCGATCGGGCTGAGCGGAAAAGTTTCAACCTATCCTTTTACGAACCCCACTATCCCCGGGGCCGGTGTTGGAGTTACTGTGCAGACTCCGGACGGGTATATCTGGGGCGAGGCGGAGATCCCAGTATCGTCCTTCGGCAAGACCGACTTAAATGGCAATGTCACAGTGGTTCATACTTTCAGTGGCACGGAAGGCACACCCCTCATTCCCGTGACGATCGGACCGGATGGCAACTTTTATGGTTTGTCTATAGTTGGAACTACTATTACCGTTTATCGAATGACACCCACTGGCACTTACACTGCCTTAGGCAACTTCAAAGCCCCAAGTCACAACCCCGTAAGTCTCATTACAGCCAGCAACGGAAAACTCTACGGGACGAACCCCACTGGTGGGATCACGCAGGCCGGCACGATTTACGAAGTCTCTCCGCGAACGGGCCAGCTTAAAACAATATACGAATTTCCGAAAAGGAATGTCGGCGTGCCCGCGCTGTTTTTCGAGGGCACGGACGGCAAGCTATACGGAACGACATCGGGCGAGTTGGGCGCTGGGCTCAACGGGAATTCTGGCGTATTCTCACTGGACTTGGCCACCAATGCCGTGACGCCAGTTTACGCCATGAACATCAACACGCAGGGGGCGTGCACGTGCTGGATGATTCAAGGAAGCGACGGCAAGCTATACGGTACCGCGATGAATCTGGGACCGGGAACGTCTGGAAGCGTGTGGAGCCTGGATCTTGGTCTTCCCAAGCCTTTGCCGCATATCCAGAACTTCAATCCGGCGAGCGGCGCGGCAGGGACGCAGGTGCTTCTTTATGGTGCCAATCTGCTGGGCGTCA
>JANYJA010000190.1 GCA_025358575.1 Terriglobia bacterium | reverse complement strand
CTGCGCCGCGCCATCGCAATGGACCCGGCCTTAGCTGACGCGCATTACCGTTTAGCCGGCGTGCTTCGCGCCCGCGGCAAAACCGCTGAGGCTCGGGTGGAGATGAAGCTCTTCCAGGAGGCCAAAGAATCTGAAGAGCACAATCGAGTGAAGGTCACGGCTTTGCGTGAAGAGCAACATGACTAAAGCTCGGCCGCTTCAATCGGCGGTGACGCGTGAGGACGAAGTGGTATCGATCCAAAACCACATCATGGCCGCGGCCAGCACGACCGCACAGCCGAAATAAAGGCCGGCGGACCATCCGAACCGCGCTGCCAGCCAGGGAGTCAGGATCGGAGCCAGAAATCCTCCGACGTTGCCCCCGGTATTCATCATTCCTCCGGCCGCGCCCGATTGCGGCGCGCCCACTTCAATAGCCGCCGCCCAATAAGGCCCGTCGGTGGCTGCCGCTAACCCCAGAGCGAGTGCCAGCATTACGCCCGTGGCCGAGGCGCTGCTCAGGTTGATGCCGACGAATACGAAGGCCGCGCTGGCGGTCAAACCGACGATGGGGACGAGGCGCCGGCCTACTTTTTGACCGCTGCGTTTGACCAGAGCGTCGGAAATTCTCCCGCCCAGCGGAGCCATAATCGCCCAGGCGGCAAACAGTGCCGTGGTGAAGATCGCGCTCTGGGACGCCCCCACATGGCGAATCTCGCCCAGATAGTAGAACACCCAGTAGAAAAATATGTATTCGAAGTAGCCGGTGCCCACGTATGAGAGTGTCACCAGCATCAGGTGACGATTGGCCAACAGCGTCTTCCAGTCCACCCGCTCGGGGGCTGGCGGCGGGCGGTTAGCGGAAAAGGGCGGGTGGTCCCGGGTGCGCGCGATCCAAAGCAGCGCGATGATAATGGTTCCCACTGCCGTCGCCAGGAAGGCCGATGGCCATCCCAACTTCGCAATTACCCAAGTGAACAAGAGGGGCGACAGGGCCCCGCCAATTCCGGCTCCGGCGGCGATCCAGCCCTGCACCCAGGCACGGCGCTCAACCGGCATCCAGTTGGCGTTCATGCGAGCGGAGGCGGGATAAAGCGGCGCGGTGCCGCAGCCCAGCAAGAAGCGAACCGCGATGAGCGCGCTCAGAACTGGAGCGATTCCGGCTAGTCCAGGCACCACCAAGGTGGCAATCAGCGCGGTAAACACCGCGGTGGATAAAGCTACCGCGGCGATCACCCGGCTGGGTCCGAACCGGTCGGCCAGCCAGCCGCCCGGAATCATGCACAGCGCATAGCCCAGGACGAACGCCGAATAGACCGCGCCCATCTGCGTTTCCGAAAGCGAAAATTGCTTTCCGATAGCGGGCCCCGCGATGGACATGCTGGTGCGCTGAAAGTAGCTCATCAAGCTGAGCAGGACCAGCAGCAAGACCACCTCGGAGCTCTTTCGGTGACCGGAAAGCACGGGCCGGTAAGTTGCCGCGGAATTCATTCCGGGGCGGGGCTTCAGTTTTGCAGGCTCAAAGACGGAGCCATGGTGTTTCGGCGCGCGATGGCGTAAGCATTGGCGGCTTTACCGAAGCGCTTGAAAGCGTCCGGGTTGAGTTCGATACCGAGCCCGGGTTTTTGCGGCAGAGCCACTTTACCATTTTCGATTTGCAGTTCCTCGGTCACCAGCTCCCGGCGCAGCGCCGAGTTGGCGACGGAAGGCGGCAGAAATTCAATGAAGCGGCAGTTGGAACTGGCCGCGGCCAGATGCGCCGTGGCGGCCACTCCGATTCCGGTTTTCCAGCAGTGCGGCACAATCGTCTTTCCGCGGTCCAGCGCCAGCTCGACCACCCTCATCGCCTCGGTGAGACCGCCTACCCGTCCCACATCCGGCTGCACCACATCCACATGCCCGCGGTCCATCAAGTCCAGGAACTCGAAGCGGCCGTTCAGCCACTCACCCGCCGCGACTTGCACGCTGGTGGCATCGGCCAGCCTGGCGTATCCGTCGAGGTCGTCCGAGCGCAACGGCGTTTCAACGAAGAAAATGTCGTACCGCTCTAACCGCCGGATGGTGCGAAGGGCCTCCTTCCAATTGGACCAGGCATAAGCGACATCGACCATCATCACCATGTCCGGGCCGACGGTCTCGCGGCAAGCCGCCACGATCTCCACAATGGCTTCGTCCCCTTCCTGGATCAGATTGTGGGAATACGGGCCATTGATGCAAATCTCCATCTTGGCCGCGGTGAAGCCGTAGTCCTTGGCCCAACGCGCCTTGGAAAGCAGACTCTTCTTGTATTCGGCCAGAGTACGGCCGCTCGGCAGAAGGCTGGCGTAGGGCGTAATCGAATCCTGACGGGCACCGCCAAGCAATTGCCACACCGGCCGGCCGGTGGCCTTGCCATAGATGTCCCACACGGCCATATCGATCGCGCCCATGGCGCAGACGCCGGCGCCGCGCCGTCCGGTCATGGCGGAGAACGTGTACATCCGGTCCCACAACGCCGCCGGCTGGGTCGGGTCTTGGCCCAGCACCAGTTCGGTGAGTCCAAGTCCCATGATGTGCGAGCCCGGCGCTTCGATCAGCGCTTTCATCACCCAAGGATTGGAGTCGACTTCCCCAATGCCAGTGATGCCTTCATCAGTGTGAATCTGGACCACGATCGTATCCTGAGCGGAGTCGCAGGCATCCGCGTCGCAGTCGGGAACCACCAGGACGGTACACTCCACACCGGTAATTTTCATAGCGGCAGCCGGGCGAATATAAGATCGATCATAATGTATAGAAGTTAGCCCGCCGCGAGTGAATCTGTCAATCACACCGCAACTCGCGGCGATGATACTCTTTCGGCGGCCTCCCGAAAGCGTTCCAGCGCATCCCGATTCAGCTCCACGCCAAGACCGGGACGCGTCGGAAGCGGCACCACGCCGTCCACCATCCGGAGCTCGTCGAACACCAGATCTTTTCGCAGCGCGGATTCGCATAGCTCACTGGGCAGAAATTCAATGAAGGCGCAGTTCAGTGTGGTCACCGCAAGATGAGCCGCCGCGGCAATCGAGATACCCGATTTCCATAGATGCGGAACAATCGTGAGATTTCGTTGTTCCGCCAGGTCGCACACGCGCTTGGCTTCAGTCAGTCCACCGACTCGTCCGACATCCGGCTGCACCACCCGCACTTTGCCGCGGTCCATCAAATCCAGAAATTCGAATCGCGTTGCCAGCCACTCACCGGCGGCAATGGGGATGGTCTGCTCATGCGCCAGGCGGGCATAGCCGTCCAGGTCGTCGGGCGGCAAAGGCGTCTCCATGAAGAAGAGGTCGAAGTCGGCCCATCGCCGTGTCGCCTTCAGGCACGTGTCGGCATCGGGGAAGGCATATTGCACGTCTACCATCAGGATGAAGTCCGGACCGACGGCGCGGCGAATCGCGCCGATGACTTCAGTCATTTCTTCATGCGAAGCATGCAGGCCTTTGTGCGCGTAGGGCCCGCACGGAGTAATCTCAGCCTTGGCCGCCCGGAATCCGAGTTTCTGGGCACGCACGGCCCATTGCACGATGGACTCCCGATACTCACGGAAAGAGCTTACTTCGGGCTGTAGCGAAGCGTACGGCGTGATCGATTGCCGCCGGGCTCCACCCAGCAGCTCGTAACACGGTCGGCCACGGGCTTTGCCCCGGAGGTCATGCAGCGCCATGTCGAGCGCGCCCATGGCGTGGATGACCGCGCCGCGGCGGCCGTTCATGGCCGAGCCTACGTACAGCTTCTGCCAGAGAGCTTCCACGTCCAGCGGATTCTGGCCGATCAGCATCTCCGCCAGGCCGAGCCCCATGGTGTGCGTCCCAGGAGCCAGAATGCAGGCCCGCGCGATCCATGGATTCAGATCGGATTCGCCGATGCCGCTGATGCCCTCATCGGTGTGGATCTCGACGACTATGTCGTCTTGCGCCGAGCTCGTGGCGGCGATATCGTAACCGGGATCCAGCAGCACATGACAATCGACTTTGGTTATCTTCATCTATCTCAACATCTATACTCCACCTCGCGCCGCTGTGGGAAGGTCAGTAAGTTTTTAAGAAGTGGTCGCGTTCCCACTGGCTGACGTGCCGATGATACTGGTGCCACTCTTCGCGTTTGACGCGAACGTAGTAGGCCGCAAAATCCTCTCCAAGCGCGGCCCGCATCACCGCGCTGCTCTCAAATGCGTCAATTGCCTCGCTCAGGCTGGTGGGCAGAAACGCGATGTTCCGTTCTTTCAGTTCTTCCTCCGAGGTCTCATACAGATTGCTTCGATTGGCAGCCCCGGGATCCATCTTCCGCGCGACTCCGTCCATCCCCGCCGCCAGCAGCGCGGCGCAGGCCAGATAAGGGTTCGCGGCACCATCCACCACGCGCAGCTCAAAGCGTCCCGCCCCCGGAATGCGGATCATCTGAGTTCGATTCGAGCCGCCATAGGTGATGTAAACCGGGGCCCACGTCGCTCCGGAACGCGGTGCTCCGCGCACCAGCCGCTTATAGCTGTTGACAATCGGCGCCAACACGGCGGAAAGCGCGCGCGCATGGTGCAGAATTCCCGCCATGAACCAGCGGCCCATCTGCGAAAGCCCAAGCTCTTGAGTGGTATCCAGAAACAGATTCTTGCCGGATTCGGCGTCCGCCAAGCTGAGATGGAAATGCGCACCGTTACCAGTGAGGTGCGAAAAGGGTTTGGGCATAAATGTGGCCCAAAGCCCTTGCTGCTCGGCGACCGTGCGCACCATCCACTTGAAAAAGGTGTGCCGGTCGGATGTGGTGAGCGCGTCGGCATACATCCAGTTGATTTCGAACTGGCAGTTGGCATCTTCGTGATCGCCGGCGTAAGGGCCCCACCCGAGCTCCTGCATATAACGCACCAAGGTTGTCATGAGATCGAGATTGCGATGCAGTGCTCGAAGGTCGTAACACGGCTTGTCCAGAGTGTCGAGCGCATCGCCGGGAAGGTACTGGCCGGCGCCGTTCTGCTTCAACAGCATGAATTCGGGTTCAACGCCCACGTTCAGAACCAAACCTTGAGCCCGCGCTTGAGCCAACTGGCGCTGCAAAATGGTTCGCGGGCAATAGTCCCAGGCCGCGCCGTCCACGTGAAGATTGCCGGGAAGCCACGCAATATTTTTCTTCCACGGAAGCTGCATGCAAGCGGCGAAGTCGGGCACGCTGGCGATGTCCGGATCGTGCGGCCCCTGGTTAAGATCGCCCGCCGCGAATCCGGCAAAACCGGCGCCGTCGCGGGCAATTTCGTCAACGTGAGTGGCGGGCACCAATTTGGCTTTCGGCGCTCCGCTGAGTTCCACGAAGGAGCAGAGAAAAAACTCAATTCCCTTTTCGGCAATAAACGATTTCACGTCTGGCATCCGAGTGTTCTCCTTTTCTGAGCTTTCGTTAGTGGGACACGGCCGCCGCGGCCTACTCGCCCACCAGGCGTCCTTCACGAAACCGGCTGGGCGAGAACGGTTCGATCAGCTTCGGCGGTTTACCCGTGGCGATTGTCTCCGCAAGGGTTTTGCCCGAAATCGGCGACGCCTTGAATCCGTAAGTGCCCCAGCCGACATCCATGTAAAAGTTGCTGACTTCTTCCGAGGCTCCCATGATCGGAGCGAAGTCCGGAGTCATATCGCAAATGCCCGCCCACTGGCGCAGCACTTTCACGCCATGCAACTGCGGGAATAACTCCAACGTGTAAGTCGCCATCTGCTCCAAAGTAGGGAGCGTTCCTTTCATGCAGTAACTTTGATAAGGGTCGATCTCCGCGCCAATTACTAATTCACCTTTGTCGGTCTGGCTCAGGTAAACATGCAGTGTCGCCGACACGATCACGGGATCGAGAAAAGGTTTCAGGGGTTCGGTTACGCAGGCTTGCAGCGGGTGGGTCACGATCTGCAGCGGCACGCCAGCCATGTTGGAAATGGTGGTGGCCCAGCCGGCCGTGGCGTTGAGCACCGCCCCGCAAGCGATCTCTCCGCGGCTCGTGGTCACCGCGCGCACTTTGCCGCCTTCGACGTGCATGCCAGTAACTTCAGTGTAAGTGTGAATTTCGATGCCCATGCGGTCACAGGCGCGGGCAAATGCCCAGACCACCGCGTCATGCCGGATGATTCCTCCGGGAGGATGATACAAGCCAGCCTGAATTGGGAAACGCGCGCTGGCGCTGACGTTCAGCGTGGGAGCCAGATGACGAATCTCGGCGCGCGCCACCATCCGGCTATCGACGCCCATCACCTGGTTATTCTCAGCGCGCACGCGCAGGCCCGTGACGCCGGAATCATTGTGCGCCAAAGTCAGATGACCGCGCCGACTGAACATGAGATTCCAATCAAGTTCGCTGGACAGATTCTCGTATAACTTCAGCGACGCGTCGTAAAATGGAATTCCTTCCGGGGTGCGGTAATTCGAGCGAAGGATGGCGGTGTTGCGGCCGCTGGCGCCGTAACCCAGCCAGTTCTTTTCCAAAAGAGCAACCTTTTTGATGCCGTGGCTCTTACCCAGATAGTAGGCCGCCGCCAAGCCGTGCGCGCCCGCGCCCACGATGACGACGTCGTAGCTGGATTTCAGCTCCCGCTTGTTCCACATGCGCTCCTGGCGGAAAAGTTGCATCATGGCCGCAACCGGTCCAAGGCGTTTAAGCCGAATGGCGCGATGTGAAATTCGCGACCCGCATGCAGAATACTCTCCCACACGGATTCAGCGTAATCGCGAGTGACCAGAACCTTGTAAGAAAGCAAGCGGTCTAAATCCTCGCGAATCAGGATCGCGTGCGCGTGGGCGAGACTCGCCTGCGCGCAGTTTCCATTGGCAAAGTGCGAGAGATTCAGCGAGGTCAACTTGCGCAGGAGTTCGTTGGTTTGGGGCCCCGCTAGCAGCAGGGCCGCGTACACACTGGTGATGTCGAGCGTTCCGTCCGGCGGGGCAACGGGACGCTCGCGCATCACGAGGTGCCTGTTAGAGGCCAGTTTCCAAGATCCCGTTTGCGGGGCCGCGGACTCGAACTTCCGAAAATACGAAATATCCGCCACGCCCACACCTTCGCGGGCTTGCGCAACTTCCTGTTCGACCGCCCCGAACGACGCCGGCAATTCCCAACCGTCAAGCTGCGTCCAAAGGGCGCCCGCTTTCTGGTGGTGGTGATGCAGAGCGGATCGCTTCATCGAAGGCGCGCTCCTTCCGCATCATAGAAGGGCTGCATGGTGACAATCGCGGTCCGCAGTTGTCCCCGAACGCGCACGCGCACGGGCGCGCCTTCAGCCGCAAGTTCCGGCGGGACAAAAGCCAGCCCGATACCCGCTTTCCGGTGAGGCGAATAGCGGGAGCTGGTGACCCGTCCCACGGGGATGCCGCCAATTACCACCGGCGCGCCATCCTCCGGAACTCCCCCCTCCATGACGAAGCCAACGAGTTTCTCGCGCACGCCGCCGCCGCTGGCCGCTCGCGCCAACGCCGCTTTCCCGATGAAGTCCTCTTTATCCAGTTTGACGACCCAGGCCATATCGGCTTCAAAAGGGTTCGTGAGGGCGTCGGTGTCCACGCCGACGATCACGTGGCGTTTCTCGAGCCGCAGCAAGCGTTGCGCCTCCACCCCGAACGGCAGAATTCCAAACTCAGCCCCAGCTACCAGGATCGCGTTCCAAACTTCTTCGCCATGCTCCGCGGGATAGTGTATCTCCCAGCCGGTTTCTCCCACGAAGCCAATCCGCATGAGGATCGCCGGTACCCCGAAGGTCTGGGCTTCGCGGCAAGCCATATAGGGAAACGCCTTTGGGTCCAGATCCAAATCGGTCAGTTTGCGCAGAACGTCGCGCGCCTTGGGACCGGCCAGATTCACGGAAGCGAGGCCGCCGGTCACGTTTGTCACGCTAACATCCCAGCCGCTTGCCACCAGCCACCAGTCGAACCACTGGTGGACGAAGTCGAGATTTCCGGTGGTGGTGGTGACGAAAAAACGATCGTCGGCGAGCCGCGAAACGGTGCCGTCGTCGAGTATCACGCCGGTGTCATCGCACATCACGGCGTAGCGGACGCGGCCCTGGCGCAGATCGGAGAACCGACTGGTATAAACCTTGTCCAACAACCGGGCGGCGTCTT
This sequence comes from Terriglobia bacterium, assembly GCA_025358575.1. Classification (GTDB taxonomy): domain Bacteria; phylum Acidobacteriota; class Terriglobia; order Bryobacterales; family Bryobacteraceae; genus JANYJA01. Next base: position 15,242 of record JANYJA010000190.1, on the reverse strand, counting down.
TGCCCCGCACGATCAGCTTGCCAAGAGTGCCGACGTCTATTAACCCGGCGCGTTCCCGCACCGCGCGATACTCCGCCGCGACGCTTTCCGCCTCGCCGCCAGCGCCGGCGACCTGGTAATACCGCGGACGTTTCCACTCGCCCATATCCAGCCAGACGGCTCCCAGTTCGGCATGCGCATGGTGCATGGGAGTGCGGCGGATGGGATGATGCTTGGCGCCCGCCAGCGCGCCCAGCGTGACGCCCGGATTCGGTGGCCGCGACGTGGTGGTTCCGGTCTCATCCATGCTGCGGGAGGTAAGGCGCGAGCATACCTGAATAGCGTTCAGTTGGCACATGCGTCCCTGGCACGGACCCATGGTGGCGGTGGTGTATCGCTTCAGCGTCTCAATTTCTTCGAACCCGTCCGCAATTCCCTGTTTCAGGTCGCGCGATGTCGCGTCAACGCAGATGCAGACAAACGCGCGTTTGCTGTCCGGAAAATGCTGCGCCGCCGCCACGGGAGTTTCGCCGGTAACGTCCCCGACGGCGGAAACATTCAGAGGTAATCCCACAGGAACAAAAGCGCCCGGCACATCGCTCCATTGCAGCTTAGCGCCCGCCTGCGAAAGCAGCCCCGCGTCGGGGACTCGCGGACCGCAGACAATCACCAGATCGCACGCAAAATCGCCGCGCCTCGATTTCACTCCTTTGACTTCACCGGAGCCCCTGACCGCAATGATTTCACTGGGCGCGAGGATTTCCACAACTTCCACGCCCGCCTGCTTCAAGTCGGCGCCGACTTCGTCGCCTTCCGAGCCATGCGCCACAATCACGGCGCGCCGGCCGGGCACAATCGAATGCAGGTGAATGAGCCGCTGCACAGCGCTCGAAAGCATTACGCCGACGACGTCGTTGTTGTCGAACAGCAGCGGCGTTTCATACGCGCCAGTGGCCACGATAATCCGTTGCGCCCGCAGATGAATGAGCCGCTCAGCAGCACCCGCATGCGGATGCCCCAGCAGCACACCGAGCAAGTTGCCTTCGTAGATCCCGAAGCACGAAGCGCGTTGCAGCAGGGTCACGTTGGCGCGGGCCGCCAGCGCGTCGATCCGCTCACGAGGGTCAGCGCCGCGTTGTTTGCGATAGCGGAGATGGCCGCCTAGCTCCGTCTGGTCGTCGATCAAGACAACCTGTTCGCCGCGCTCGGCGGCATCGAGCGCACTTTGGATACCGGCTGGGCCTCCTCCAATCACGGCGGTCTCGGCGTGCATCCACGCATGCTCGTATTCGGGGATGCCCTGGGGATTTTCGAAGAGTTCACCCAGGCCGGCCGCCTTCCGGATGTGCGGCTCCACCCTGTGCCATGTGGCCGGTTTCGTGAAGACCTTGTAGTACCATCCCGCGGGCATCAGAAAATCGAAGTGCTGCCCAATCGAAAGCGCGTCGTTTTCCAGGGAGGGCCAGGCGTTTTGGTGCCGCACTCGCATCCCGTCGAGGGCCGGCGTGACGCATGACCGAACACTTGGCGATCCATCCACGTTCACCAAGCAGTTAGGACACTTGCCCGAGCAGCACAGCAGGCCGCGAGGCCGGTGGTACTTGAAACTGCGGCTGAAGATCCGCCGGCCAGAGCGGTACAGCGCCGATGCCACGGTATCACCGGCCTGGATCGGCACCTCTTCTGAGTCAAACAGGAAATTCACGCCGGGTCTTCTCCCGCAATCCAGCTCTTTCGCACTTCGTTGGTGACGGTGTTGCGCGAGGCCTGAATCCACTGTTTGCAGCCCGCGCGGTGAAACCACCATTCGGTCTGCTCACCCGCCCGGTTCACTTTGTTGAAACTGTACTCATGCCAGAGCGCGGCCGATGCCGTGGCTTCCGGCCGCTGTTTCAATTCGCCACCGAAGCGGTATTCGTAGACGCTGCGATTTCCGCAGTTCGGGCACGGAATCAGGAATGACACTAGCGGCCGAAGACCTTTCGGGTGCCGGCCAGCGGAATCCCGCAGATCGCCGAGGCCTCCATGGTGAGCGCCGCCATATCTTCCGGCTCCAGATGATGCACGTCGCTCTTGCCGCACGACCGGGCCAGCATTTGGATTTCGAGCGTCATGGCATGCAACAAATTCTGAATGCGCTCGGCCCCGGCATCAATGTCGAGCCGTTGCATCAGTTCGGGATCTTGCGTGGTAATGCCGACGGGGCAGCGGCCGGTGTGGCAGTGATGGCAGGCATACGGCGCCGTGCCAAGCGCCTCATAGTCCTCCAAGTATAAAGGCTTGTTGCAATTCAGACCGATGAGCGCGGCGGTGCCGATATAGACGGCATCGGCGCCAAGAGCGATAGCCTTGGCCGCATCCACTCCGTCCCGAATGCCTCCCGCAATAATCAACTGTACTTCGCCATACAGCCCACAATCTTCGAGCGCCAGGCGCGCCTCGCAGACCGCTCCCAAGGTGGGAATGCCGGTGTGCTCCTGGAATATGGAAGGGGACGCGCCGGTTCCGCCCTCCATCCCATCTACCACGATTACGTCCGCGCCCGCCTTGGCCGCCAGTTTCACATCGTCAAACACGCGACTGGCACCGATCTTGATGAAGATTGGAACCTGCCAGTCAGTAGCTTCGCGAAGCTCCTCGACCTTGATGATCATGTCGTCGGGACCGAGCATATCGGGGTGGCGAGCGGGACTGCGTTGATCTACCCCGATCGGCAGGTCGCGCTGCTCGGCGATGCGGTTCGATACCTTCGACCCGAGAAGAAGCCCGCCCGTGCCCGGCTTCGCGCCCTGCCCGATCGTCAACTCGATCGCATCCGCCATGCGCATGTGGTGAATGTTGATTCCGTACCGTGAGGGCAGAACCTCATAGATCAAAGTTCGGCTGTTCTCGCGCTCGGCCTGCAGCATGCCGCCATCGCCGGTGGTGTTGGACGATCCGGCGGCTGCCGCTCCTTTGGCCAGCGCCACCTTCGCGTTGTAGGAAAGCGCCCCCCAACTCATTCCGGTGATCATCACCGGAATATCGAGCTCGATGGGCTTCTTGGCATACCGAGTCCCGAGCAGCGTCTTGGTGGAGCACTTCTCCCGATAGCCTTCGAGCGGAATTCGCGTGAGCGAACAAGGAAGAAAGGTGAGGTCGTCGAATGTCGCCCACCGGCGTTGGCGCAGCGTGCCGAAACCGCGCATCTCATAAAGGCCGGTTTGGGCTTTATGCTGGATGCTCTCGACCACGCCTGGCGTGAAGATTGCGCTCTGCTGCAAGTGGGCCATCGCTAAAGTGCCTCCCGCCAAATCTTCCATTCACGTTTATCAAAATTCCAGAGCTTTCGGCCAGCCACAACCTTACGGAACCGTCTGGCTTGCGGCTTCAGGGCGCGCAGCTCCGGCGCAAGATTGGCCGCGAGCAATGACTCCAGCGCGGCGGCCTCTTCATCTGTCACCTCGCTTGCCACGGCGTCCGTGCCCAGGCTCTTGATCTCGCCGCCGACATAGCACTCGGTGGCGTAGAGCGAGTCGGCGAAGGCATCTCCGGCATTGCCGCAAACCACCAGAACGCCCTTTTGCCCCATAAACCCGGCCATGTACCCGCAATCCCCAGCCACGATGACGGTGCCGCCCTTCATCGAAACGCCGAGACGCGCCGCGGCGTCGCCTTCAATCACCACAGTGCCTCCGCGGATGGCCGCTGCCGCGCCGTTGCCGGCGTTGCCATGAACGCGAAAGGTCCCCCCCAGCATGGATTCAGCCAGGCCCCAGCCGGCGCTGCCATCGATTTCAATCGAGATGCCGTCAGCCAAGCCGCCACAGTAGTAGCCCACGCTGCCACGGAAGCGGATCTTACCCGACTTCAGCATTGCCACGGCGAGATTGTGCCGCGCACCGGGATTCTCGACGTGGATTTCCGCGTCGTCCCGCGCCACCAAATCGCGCAGGCGGCTGTTTAGCTCGCGCGTGGAGAGATCCGCCGCGTTCAGTTGCGTCATGCGGGCCTCGTCCAAACGCGCGCGGCCCGCGCCTGCGGCTCCGACACGGCATAATTTCCCGGAAGCGCGGCACGGATCGCCACCTCCTCAGTCGCCACCGCAACAAAGGCATCGGTTTCCGTGAATACGAGCGGTTTGAGAGCGAAGGGATCTTTGATAAAGCCCATTTCCGAGGCGGTCGCCGCTAAGCAGCTGAATGACCCGTCGAGTTCTTTCATCATGGCTTCGAAGGCACCAAGCAACCCAGAGCCTTGCTCCAGACATTCCGCCAGATAGATCGCCACCACCTCGGAATCGTTCTCGGTGTAGAAGCGAACGCCCCGCTGTTCATAACGGCGGCGCAATTGATGGTAATTGGTGATATGCCCGTTGTGCACGATCGCCAAATCCGGGTAACCATGTCCCCAAAAGGGTTGCGAGTGGCTTAAATCAACCTTAGATTCCGTGGAGAGTCGAGTGTGACCTAGCGCGTGACTGCCCACAAACGCGGAAACTGAAAAAGTCGCTTCCAGATTTGCGGGCGATCCGACTTGCTTAACGACTTCAAGCGCGCGGCCCACGCTGACCACTTCAACCTCCGGCGAAACCGTCTCGATAGCTTTAATTAAGCCGTTGAGCTTCGCGCCGGGGGACTGTTCGGCTATCGTGAAACGCAGATAAGCACCGACTTCGCTGAAATCACTGGCACCAAACGATTCCACGGCAGCGTGAATGCAAGCCGGAATGCGGGCGTCTGGATGCTCGCCCAGCGTCACGCGGACCACCATCCGCCCGGGCTGAGGAGACCCATAAAGAGCCACTCCAGCCGAATCGGGACCGCGGCATGCCAGAGCGTTCAGCATGTTTAGCGCAACTCCGCCGACTTCTGGGTGATCAGCCGTTTTTCGGAAGAAGCCCGCAATTCCGCACATTTATTGGATACTCACAGTATACTAGCAGTGTACTGGAAAGGGTGGCAAGCGTTTTTGCCGGATTCCGCAATTCTTCTTATCGATTGTCCCGACCGTCCCGGTCTGGTAGCGGGCATCTCCGAGTTTCTTTACCGTCACGGTGCCAACATCCTGCACGCCGACCAGCATCAGGACAATGAGCTCGGGCTCTTTTTCATGCGCGTGGAATGGTCTCTCGATGGCTTCGATCTGGACCGTGATGCATTCCTTCTCCACTTTGCCTCGCTAGCTTCGCAATTCGGAATGCGATGGCGGCTCGAGTATTCAAACGACCGTCCGGCGGTCGCCGTGTTCGTGTCGCGCTATCTGCATTGCCTAGTCGACTTATTACACAGGCACCAGATCGGCGAGCTGTCTTGCCGCATCGCGCTGATCGTCTCGAACCATCCCGACGCCGAACGCCACGCGGCCTTCCACGGCATTCCATTCTCGTTGCAGACGGTGCGTGCCGACAATAAGGCCGACGCGGAGCGCCGCCAAATGGAACTGCTCGACGCTCAAGGCATCGAATTAATCGTGCTGGCTCGCTATATGCAAGTTTTATCGCCCGGTTTCGTGGGCCGATTTCGCAGCCGCATCATCAATGTTCATCATTCCTTTCTGCCCGCATTCAGCGGAGCCAAGCCCTACCATGCGGCCTTCGAGAGGGGAGTGAAGCTTATCGGCGCCACCAGTCACTACGTGACGGAGGTTCTGGACGAAGGACCCATTATTGAACAGGATGTGGACCGCGTATCGCATCGCGATCAGGTGGGAGATCTAATTCAGAAAGGACGCGATCTGGAGCGTGTCGTGCTTTCGCGCGCGGTACGCTGGCATTTGCAGCACCGCATTTTGAGCTACGCGAATAAGACGGTAATCTTCGATTGATGGGTACGACTGCGTCGCGCGACCGGCCGTCCAAGTCCCGCAAGCTCGGCGAGGTCGAGCGGGTCTACCAGATCCTGCGGGAATGGCTGATATCGGCGAAGATCGCGCCCGGAGAATTCCTCTCCGAACAGGATCTGGCCGCCCGCTGCCGAACCAGCCGCACGCCGGTGCGCGAAGCCTGCACGCGCTTGATGCAGGATAAGTGGCTTTCCCGCATCCCGCGCAAAGGCTTCCTGGTAACTCCCATCTCGGTGCGGGACATAATTGAACTTTACGAATATCGAAAACTGCTCGAGTGTTTCGCGGCGGAAAAGGTCGCGCAAACGGCCAGCCGCGAGCAGTTGGAAGAATTAAGCCTAATCGTGGCCCCCGAAGTGGCGCCGACGGCAAGTCTTGATGTCATTTTACGAGCTAACGAGAAGTTTCACCGCCGTCTCTCGGAATTCGCCAGCAATCAGCAGGTGGTGAACCAAGTAAGCCTGACGCTAAGCTACGTCAGCCGTCTGGATACGTTATGCACGCAGACCGTTCCGGGATGGATCGGCCACGGCGAAATTTTGCGGGCTCTGCAAGCGCATCAACCTTCGGAAGCGCGTCAAGCCATGGCGCTGCATATCGATCTCTCGCGCGATAAAATGATCAAGCTGTTCGGCTCTTAGAATCGGCTAGCCGCAAACGGAGTTATTATGATCGGATGATCCTTCTTCAGTCGACTTCATGCCGTTAGCTTCTCGAAAACTATCTCAGGCCACGTTGCGGCATCAGATTGTGAAAGAGATTCGGCAGGCGATTCTAAATCGCTCGCTGCTCCCCGGCGAACGGCTCGTTGAGAGAGTCCTGGCGGAACGGCTTGGCACCAGTCTGACGGCTACACGGGAAGCGCTGATTCAGCTTGAAAGCGAGGGGCTGATCACCAAACGGCCCAACGCGACGACCCATGTGACTCAATTAAGCGCCGCGGACGTCGAACAAATTTATTCCATTCGGCGCGTTCTGGAAAGATACGCGTTCGAGGAGGCGGCCAGGCGCGCCACTCGGGAATCGGTGGAAAAGTTGAAAGCCCTGCATAAGGAAGCGGCGGAGATCGCGGCGGCGGGAAACGACGCCGCCTATATTTCAGCGGACTTGCGTTGGCACGAAGCAGTGTGGGAATCAACCGGCAACGCGCATCTGTCCGAAACCTTGCGCCGCCTGGTCGTGCCGCTGTTCGGATTCAGCGCCATCACCACACATCACGGCTTTAATTTGAAAGACGACGCCCAAACTCACGTGCCTCTGCTCGAAGCTTTGATGGCGCGCGACCCGCAAGCCGCCGGGGCTGCTTTCGATAAATTTGCGGAAATCTGGCTCAGGTCGCTAGCGGATGCCAAGCGCTCGTCTCCCACCCATACGCGCGCGGCCAAACAAATCAAAAAGCTAACGATTTCCTAGAATACTTGGGGCTCCAGTGATCGATCATAGTATAATCAAGAGCAAAAGCGGTCGTGGATAATGACGATAGTGCCTTTGATGAACGCTCCATACAAGATCGGCCTCGCCTTGGCGCTAAGCTCGGCCCTGTTCGCGGCCGCCCCTGCCGAACACCCGCCCATGCCGCGCGGGCCGAACCGCGCTGAGCTTTCCCGGCTAACCACAACCGTCACCGCCACGCTTCCCTACTTTGAATCCCAACCCGCCGTCCGTCAGGGTTACATTGACGATTTCATTTTCGAGAAGATCCGAAAGAACAAAATTCCGCAGGCCCCACTGACCTCGGACATTGAGTTTTTGCGCCGTGTATCGCTGGATCTTACGGGACGCTTGCCCAATCCAGAGAGAATTCGAAAATTCCTTAAGGACGTGGATCCGAAGAAGCGCGAGATATTCGTGGACGAGCTGATGGCCGTCAGCACCAAAGGCATAACAGCCAAACCTTCGACGCCATTCCTGGACCGGTGGGCTTACTTCTTGTCCGACTTGTTTCGCGTCAACGGTCTTCAGGGAACGGGCCGCACACTGTTGTACAACCATCTCTATAACTCGCTGACCGTGAACCAACCGTACGACGAACTTGTGCGCGAGCTGCTCACCGCCACGGCACGTTCAAACTTTGATTCGGCTCCGGTCAATTTTCTGGTTCGTTTCTACATCGACCAGCCTGACCAGAGCACCGTTAATCACGAAGATACCTACGACGAACTGGCCATCCGAACGGCCCGGATGTTCCTTGGCGTCAATCTGGAGTGCATCTCGTGCCATGACGGCAAAAATCATCTGGAGAAGGTCAACCTCTGGCTAACGGAACGAAAGCGAGCGGACCTCTGGCGGCAAGCGGCCTTCTTCGGCAAAGTGCGCCTCTATCGACCCTATGGCGACCTGGTGGATGAGTTTGTCCTGAGCAACGAGGGAACGGGCTATGACACCGCCAGCAAGAGCGTGGTGCGCCTGCCTCGTTACAAAGCGGATACGACGCCGACCTTCATTCTGACCGGCGAGCACCCGCAAGCGGGGGAGGATCCGCGTGAGGCCTTTGCGCGAATGTTGACGACGAACCTCCAATTCTCCCGCACCACGGTGAATAATGTTTGGGCGGAACTCTTCGGAACCGGAATCGTCGACCCTCCGACAGCCTTCGACCTCAACCGCTACGGATCGACCGACGATGGCGGACTGGGCTCCCTGACCGTGCATGCGGAGTTATTGGACGCTCTGGCCAAAGACTTTCAGAACCATCACTTCGATCTTCGCTACCTGATTAAGACCATCGTGATGTCGTCGACTTACCAGCTCTCGCACCGGATTCGCGGACCCTGGAAGGACGAATACGCGGCGTATTTCTCACGTCATCTGGTCCGCCGTCTTCCCGCCGAGCAGGTCTGGGATGCGGTGTGCGACTCCACGGGTGTCTACGACGAAATCCCGTCGGGTGACTTCGGACGAAAAGTGAAGTACGTGATGCAAACCGTCTCGCCAGAAGATCTCCCCGAAAAGCTGCACTCAGCCCTGGCAAGTTTCGGCTTGGACAACCGCAACCTGGGGGCCAGATCGCTAAGCGGCTCGCCGGTGCAGTCCTCCATTCTGCTCAACAGCGAGATGGTGAAGAAAAAACTGAAGCTGGATGCGAAGGGGCGGCTGGATCTGCTGATGCACGCCGAGCCTCCAGAGGCCAATGAGAAGATAGTGGAAGATATTTTCCTCGCCGCCCTTTCCCGGTTCCCTTCCAAGGCCGAAAGCGATTTCGGCGTTAAACTCATTTCCGATACGCACGACGCCGGCGCGGAAGACCTGCTTTGGACTTTGCTAAATCGCGCCGAATTCGTTTTAAATTATTGACGAAAGGAAATCCGACCTTGCAACCTTTCTACTCCCACATCCCCACACTTTCGCGGCGCAGGTTACTGCAAATCGGCGGGGTCGCGCTAGCCGGGTTCGATTTGCTGCCGATGTCTCGCCCGCTGAATGCCAGCACGAAAGACAAGGTGACGCCGCGCGGCACCGCCGAGTATTGTGTGTTTGTCTTTCTGCAGGGCGGCGCCAGCCACGTCGATTCCTTCGATCTGAAGGAAGGCAAATGGACCCCCGAAGATTTCGACGTGCGTTCGATCACGCCGGAATTGCGCCTCGCGACCGGCTTGTTTCCGAAGTTGTCCCAAAAATTCAACCAGTTCGCGATCGTGCGCTCTCTAGAGGCGTGGGAAACCGAACATGGCCGGGCGACTTACTACCTGCATGTGGCCCATCAAGTCAGTCCGGCTCGCGTTCGCGAGATCCCCTCGCTTGGCGCCTTGATCGCGTATGAGTTTCATGGATCGCGCAAATCATCCGACTTCCTGCCGCCGTTCATTTCGATGAATTATGGGCCCGAGCAGGTAAAAGAAGGAATGCTCGACAGCAAATTTTCTCCTTTGAATTTCGATACCAAAAGCAGCGACTGGTCTTTTGTCGTCCCTGAACCGGAGCGCGGCCGTTTCAACCGCCGCTTGGGATATCTCACTCAGATGTCTTCCTTCGCGCCCGGCGCGATCACCGCGGACACGCATTCGCTGAAGGCTCTCGGTTCCTTCCAGGCCGATGCCTTGACCATGATGAACTCGGATAAAATTCCAGGCGTTCTCAAGATCAATGAAGAAGACCGCAAACGTTATGGCGGTACGGAATTCGGTAACGCCTGCATCCTGGCGCGGAACGCGCTGGCAGCGGAGAGCGGCACCCGTTTCATCTCGATCAATCACAAGGGTTGGGATTTGCACACCAAGATTTACGACAAGAACGAGAAGAACAATCATTACACCCTCTCGCGCGATTTGGATGGCGGCCTTTCCGAGCTCCTCACCGATCTTGGGAACACCAAGAGTGGAGATGGCCGGACCCTTTTAGATAAAACTCTGGTAGTGGTGATGGGGGAATTTGGCCGCACCCCGGGAGTGCTGACCCCGGGCCGCGGGCGCGATCATCATCGCTTCGCCATGAGCGGTTTATTTGCCGGCGGCGGCGTGAAGGGCGGAAGAGTGCTCGGTGCGACCGATTCCGAAGGAGCCAAGGTCACCAAGGCACCCTGGTCCAAAAAACGCTCCATGTATCCCGAAGACGTCGCAGCCACCATCTACTCCGCGCTCGGCATCGATTGGACCAAGGAGATCAAGACCACTCCGTCCGGACGCGTGTTCGAATACATCGAATTCCAGTCCGGCACGAACTTCTTGGGCGTCGACGAGATTTCCGAGCTATTCACTTAAGGAATTACGGGCAGCAAAAGATAGGAAGCTCTCGCCCTCTGGTGATAGACTGCATTCCGCGCCGCCACCCAGCGGGTTTCGTCGTAGTTATTTCCGCCGGTGTTGAGATTGCGGTCGAAGCGCGGAAAATTGCTGCTCGATACTTCGAGCCGAATCCGATGCCCCGCGGGTATGAACAGGCTGGTTGCCATCAAATCGACTTTCACTTCGTAGACCTTGCCCTTGTCCATCCACACCTTTTTGTCGAAGCCCTCGCGATAACGCGCCCGCAGAATACCTTCCTGCACGTTGTACGCGGTTCCATCGGGAGACACATCCACGAGCTTGGCCGTGAAGTCCGTGTCTTTGGCGCTCGAGGAAACGTATAGGACGGCTTCGATCGGCCCGGTAATCTCGATGCCGCTCCGCAAGACCGGCGTCGAGTAGACCAGCACATCAGGTCTGCGTTCCACATCCCCCTGATCCACGGGCCCGTCCGGAGTTTTTGGATCGGGAACACAGCAAATCGCTCCACCCGCCGTCGGTGCGGGGTTCCCTGGATCATACGTGTAGCGGTCTGGCGCCTCCTTTACGGGCGGCTCCTCGGAGAGCCTTCCTGAACCTGACGCGCCGTTTGCGGGCCCGTTGCCGCGAAGGTAAAACTTCGTGAACCGCGTGCGTGCCAGGGGCCACTGGCTCTCGCTGCGCCACTGATTTTTCCCCATGACGTAGATCTGCACCTTGGGCAGCGACGCCCCTGCTTGGTCATCGCCTTTGACGAAACGATTGAAGAAATCCAAATAGATCTTGAAGTAGTCGAGTTGAGCGTCGCCGAAGTCCACACTCCCGACCACCGTGTGATCGGTTGCCCGCTCGGAACGGCAATGCGTGGTCGGCGAAATGATGACGAATTGGTTGTCGCGCGCCCGAGCCGTTTCCGCATTCCGACCCAGCAGATTAAACAGGTCGAGTGCTTCCTTCACCACATTGTCGTACCAGGAACATACGTGCAATCCGGGAACATTGAAATGATTTTTATTGGTCACGTATCCGAATTGCTTCCACCAGTCGTCGCCGGGCGCGTGCGATATCCAGCCTTCCCAATCGGTATTGGTGGCGCCTACCCTCCGGAGCATGTCAATCAGGGGCAAAGTCCGCCACATCGCCGCCTTGTCCACGATGGCGGGAAGCTTGCTCTTGGTTCTCGTTTGCTTCCGTTGCCATAGAACCACTCCGAGGCCATGGCCAGTTCGAGTGCCCCGCCGGTCATGAGGCCGGCATAGCGATATGCGCCTCCGGCGGCCTGTGCAATCATGGCCGACTGATGCGGGTTGCGCACCTTGCTCAACTCAATTTGATCTTCCCCTACGTAGGAACAGCCATAGGTGCCGACTTTTCCGGTTGACCAAGGCTGCGCCGCAATCCAGTCTATGAGGTCGGACCCGTCCCGTGTGTCGTTCGCCGACACGGTAAAAATCCCCTCGGAATCGAATTTGCCGCGCACATCCTGCACAACAGTCACAAAGCCCTGACCGGCGAACAGGTTGGCGGCAGTCGCCTGAGATTTCCGGTTGTAAGGAGTCCGGATCATGACCGCGGGGAGATTTTTCTCCACGCCCACAGGGAAGTAAAGATCGGTAGCTAACTTGACGCCGTCCCGCATGGGAACGCTGGTACCGGCCTGAAGGCGCACCTCGTATCTTGGGGCGGGCGGGGGAAAGCGTGGCTTCGCGGCCAAGGAAATAGAGAAGAAGAGGAGAAGAGCAAGCGGTGGCAGATTTAGCCTGGAATGATCGATCATGATATCCAGTTTAGCTTCGATCCGGTTGGTTGCGCCGGTGTTGGCGGGCGGATATGAGAAACTTTCTAGGCCGTACGCGTAGACGAAATAGCCAGAGGGTGTCGGGCAAGCAGGAAGCCGATCCAGCAGCTCACCGGCCACGTTAGCAGCCAAGATAACCAGTACCAGTGAGGCCATCCCTTGCTCCAGTTGGGGATGGTCGCGGCAATGCCCATAGCTTCGCCCAGGATGAAAAACCACAGCACGTGCCGAGAAGCTTGGGTAGGTGCAAAGCGGGCGCAAAGCCACGCGCAAAGAATGGAGATTACCACGAAAAACGCGGTACTTGCCATAAGCGGGGTGCTGGAAGGAATACGGCCCTTCACAAAGTCACCCGGAAAAATGCGCGACAGAAGCGGGTCGGTCGCAACAACCAGAACAACGGAGAGCATGTAACTGCCGATCACGACCGCTATAGATTTAAGCATCTGTCACATCTCCAGGCGCACAACGCAGATTGTACCCCAAATATTTGGGAGCCTCACGGAACCCAGCGAAGTCTAACTCCGCGCAACGTTTCGCTGAATGACTCAACAGACGATAACGGACGCATCGAAAAAGTTATACCCCATCCTCCCATGCGTTCGCAAGCCTTTTTCTTAGGTTGCTGCAAAAAGAAACCCGTATTAGCTAAGACGAACGTGTATCCGGCTTCCGCTCGATAGTAAATGTCCCGTCGTGGTTGAGCGTCTTGAAGTAATACGCCATTGGGTCATCAGTCCATACTTCCACCTTATCCCCGTTCTCCACGAATTTCAACCACGGCTCATTTTCACTTGATTGCCAGATGAAATTACGAAGTCTGCCAGCTTTCCCCGATTCATCAAAGTCTGCCTGATATTCCCTGTTGATAGTTCTGTCTGAACTGAATACAATAATAGTGTTGTTTTTGGTTATCATAACTTTTCTTGTAACGCAACTTAGGTTGGGAATGCAACCTAAATAAATCTAGACGGCTCACACGCGGCGTCCGAGTGATAGAATCGCTCGATGCCTCCTGTACCGCCCGACTACACGCAACAGTTGAATGCCCTTGTTCATGCTATGGGCGAGAAGAATCTTATATCGAACCTATCCGCAGGACTGATTGGAGCGATGTTTGGTGCTTCTCTTGCCTTTGTATTTAGCCTCCTTGGCGACCCAATTAGACGGTCAGTCGCGAAGCGACGAATGAGAAACGAACTTTACAGAGATTTAGCCTATTCACGCTTAAGTTTAAACCGAGCCGTTGCCCACTGGAATCAGGAATTGACTGTTAAAGAACGAAACGATAGTTTTTTCAACAGTGTGGGTAGTTATACAGAAACGTTCACAGATTTAATGCTTGACTCACTTAAGGAAATCCATCTGGCAGTGTATGATAATTATTACCAGAATCATCTAGAGATGTTTGTCTCATTGCGAGAACATCGCGAGATTCGAGAAATTTATGCCAAACTTAGGTAGTGGTTCAGTTTGAATCATGCCGCTTGCTCCTTTTCCCGCCTTTCCAGCAGTCCGATGATTTCCTCGATGCTCCAAATATGATCGGCAATTCCGGCATTGACTGCGGGCGTCGTACCCAGGGTCAAGTGCTTGCGCTGGAAGTTATACGCCATGAAGTGAACCGCAACGGAGGCGGCGTGATTCTCAAGCTTCTTGCTGAATCCGTTGGTTAGTCGCGTGAATCTCCGCATCTGCATCCGCATGGTGAGGTTCTGACGTTCGACATAGGACGTGTTCACGTGGAGCGGATCGGGACTACCATTGATCTCGGCACGCTCACAGCCGATGCACACTGCGGGGCTGTAGCGCTTCTGACCTTCCATCGTATTGCTGTAGACCTTGATGAGCATGGCGTAGTCGATATCGTCGCCGAAAGCATTCTTAACGGCGTTGATGTAGACTTTCAGGCCATCCGTCGTTAGTTGAATTCGGTTCGCCATCCGGCTTGCGAGGTCTTCCATGAATAGGCGAGCGGCGATAGGATCGCGTTGGCCGATCAGCCAGCATGGGATAAGCTTCGTGTCTGCGTCAATCGCGACCCACGTCCAGATGTCGCCAGCGTAACCGCCGTCATCGAAGTGTTCCGGCTTGACGTTCTTTTGCTTGGCGTAGCAGAACGCCCACGCTTCGTCAGCCTGCAATCGCTCGCACGGGAGGTTCCGCATTGTGGCGTCCAGGAATTCGACACAAGCCGCGCCAAGCTCAACGAGTAGCTTCAAGATGGTATTCTTCGCGACTCCGGTCATACGAACCGTTGAGTTAATCGAGCAACCCTCGATCAGGCATCGAACCACTTGTGCGCGACGAACCGTATCCATCCTGTTCATACTATCTATTATGCTTGCACGTGAAGGAAATGTCAATATAGAATCAGGTTAAGCTGATTATTTTTACCAGTTTAGGCTACCTTTCCCCATCGCGCCTTTGCGGCATTTCTTGCTATCTTGCTTCGTTGCTTTGGTGTCAGACTCGCCGCTCTAGCTTTCCCGCCTTTGGACGCTCCGAGCTTGGACATGGCGACGGCGTGAGGGTTCTTTTCCCGCTCAGGCGGACGCTCTAGCGGCGTTCCGTCCCACTTCTCGCCGATCAAATCTTCAATGACGGATCGCGCCAAAAGATTTGGATCGCGGGGACGTTTGGGGTTGTTGCTTGCTCGTGATGGCATGGTAAGATTATCGCACGAAGGCCCATTAGAGGCGGAACAACTTGATGACGACCGCAATTGCTATCACACCCCCGCCGAGAAATACGGCAAGCATTCCGAGTAAGTCATAGACAGTCATGGATATCTTCTCTCCGTTATCCTCTACCGAATGGGCTGGTTTACTCAACTTGTTTGAATCGCTCCTGCTGCTATTTGGGATACTCCTAGCGATAGGAATTTGGGGCGAGTACAAGGCCCATAGTCCAGGAAGATGGGGGAGATTCGAAAGGCAATT
>JANYJA010000157.1 GCA_025358575.1 Terriglobia bacterium | reverse complement strand
AGGCTCTCAATCTTCTGGATAAGTTAGCTCAACTGTCAAAAATCAGGTATGTGTCCCCATTTGATATCGCGCTAATTCACATCGGGCTTGGTGACAAAGAGGCGGCATTCGAATGGCTCGAAAAAGCTTGGAGCCAGCGTGTGACCCGGATGCGGTCTTTGCGCGATGCGCTTTTCGATAGTTTACGAACAGATCCTCGGTTTGCGGACCTCATCCACCGCGTTGGACTCCCGCTGTGAGGCGGCTGCCCGACCCGCCTGATATGACTCCGCCGCCGAAGTATGTAATGCGATTTCTCGTCGGATTGCTAGCGTTCGTGACGGCGGTTGGAGATGGCCCGAGCCGGTCGGAGGCTCTGGCGAAGATCCAGGCTCAAGATCTGCCCATGGCTGCGGCGATGCTCGAACAGATAACCAACCGCGAGCCCGCGAATGACGTGGCGTGGCGCGGATTGGGATTCGCGTACCTGAAGCTTCACAAACCTGACCAGGCCATTCCCGCCTATCTGCATGCCCACGAGATCGACCCAAAACTGCCGGGGCCAATGTACAACCTGGGGCTCGGGTACGCGCTGAAGGGGGACCGGGAAAAGGCGTTCGCGTGGCCCAACCACATTGCTACACGCAAAATACTTTGTTAGCGGCTTGGTTCTCGGATCCACCCATTCATAAACGGCCAAGGCGGCGTTCTGCAGAGCGCCGCCTACGAGCGAGGGATCATTCCCGGTTCCTGGTTTTCCATCTTCGGAACGGATCTGGCACCAGATGCGCGAAGCTGGACCAGCGCAGATTTCGAAGAGACCGCGACATGCCTGTCTAGGTTCCCGCGATCAGCGTATCCTCGCAGTTCCGGAAACCCCCAGCCCGAATCGGGACCGATTGGTGGGGACAACCGGCCGGGTGGGACACACTATTCGTACCGTAGAGCGGCCATCGGATCAATCCGAGCAGCGCGCCGCGCAGGTATGTAGCTGGCAAGGGCAGAGACCGAGCAGAGCACCACGCTCATCACGGTATACGTGGCGAAGTCTGTTGGGCTAACACCGAAAAGCAGGCTCACCAGCAAACGTGAGATCAGCGTTGCACCTGCTAATCCTGCTAATAGCCCAACCACAGTGAGTAACATCCCTTGAGCCACAACCAATTTCAGTATGTTAGCCGGATGAGCGCTAATCGCCATGCGGGTGCCAATTTCCTGCGTGCGCCGCGAGACTGAATAGGAAATCACGCCGTAAAGGCCGAGCGCCGTCAGCAGCAACGCGACTGATGCGAAGAGCCCGATCAGAATCGTATTGAATCGTGCCGGTGCGAGGGAGCGCGCAACATAGGTATCCATCGGCCGCGCGTCGTCCATCGGAACTTCGGGGTCCATCGCACGCATAATGTCGCGGATGGGCGAAATCATGGCAGCAGGACTGGTGTTTCCGCGGGTTTGGGATGGTGTCAATGGGCGAAGCATTGGCGTAGCTCCTCCGCAACGGACCTTCTCGCCAGAGACTGCCCGGCAGGCCGTCGATTGCTGTTAAGCGGCCAGTTGGCAATCTTCTCTACTATCTGCAATAAGCCAAAGACCGCGCCAACCGCAGTTGGTACAGCTGCAAGCTGAAGGACACACAGATTTCTACAGCGCAATGACCGGTATAGAAGCAAAGCGTGGATCTCGCCGCAGTTCCCGAACGACGCTCAGACCGTCGCGCGCAGACATATGAAGATCGAGCAGCGCGTGAAGGCCGAAGCCGGATTAGCGCCCGGATTCCCCGGTCTCTATTAACTCTACTTCCAGTTGCCTGGCCAAGACTCCGGCTCTCTTCCAGCGTGTTGGATGCGTGTTGATCGTAGGGCCCGCCAATCCCACAGGCTCGCCACTTTTGCGGTCGGGCTCGAGCGCTGCTGATACCGTGCTAGCATCTACGAATGCGCGACACGGTTACCGCGATTGGCGGGGGCTCTACGTTTGTGGGGCTTGTGTTTATGTTGGCGGGATCGCAGCCCGACCATTCTTGGTTCTTGTTGGCTGGCAAGTTCCTGATTGGGATCGGCATCGTCTTGCTGGTTTTCAAAATCTGGAAGCGATCGCAAGAGTGATGTACAGCTCGGTCATCAACCGTATTTCTGAGTCTTGGCCGTCGGTTACGGTCCAGAATCGTTCCAGTGTCGAGAAGGGTTCGTCAACGCTGATACACATCCTCAGTGGCGCAGTGAGCTTGTAGTACTCGCTCTCCTTAAGGGTCCCGTCCATTTCAGTGCCGCCAATGTCGTTTTGTGCACTGACTTCAAATCGCAAGTCGGAGTAGCTTAATCGTCATTTTGTTTGCGCCATTCCTCATAGTCATCGTCGTCACGCAGCACACTGGGAGTCCTCCGTCCGCTTCAAGCGGCCGCACCGTGGGCACGTTAAACACTCCGTGCAGTCACTCTGTGGCGTAAGACTGTAGCATATGCAGTGCCCGTGTGGACACCCTCAGTCTTGTCTCATGCGAGATGAGCCTGGAAGTGCGGTTCGGCATGCTGGAGTTGATCGTCAGCATGGAAGCAGGAGAATGCTTAAGCCCGGAGCAGATGCGGGCGTTCCTAGGGGCCAGCGATGAAGTCGCCTTCAAAGGGCGCCAGCGCGATGAAGTATACGCATGGGTGGGACAAACGCTAAAGCAGCAGCGATATGAGGGTTTGAAACGGGACTTGCGGGGGCTGGTGAAGCGCTATTTGGCCAAGCTAACCGGGCTGAGCCGGGCGCAGATCGCGCGCCTGATTGCGATGTATGTGGAAGGCGATCCGGTGCAGCCAAAGGCCTATGGGCGGCGGCGTTTTCCGCAACGGTATACCCTTGAGGACATCGGCTTGCTGGCGGCGGTGGATGAGGCTCACGAAACGCTCAGCGGCCCGGCGACCCGGAAGCTCCTGCATCGGGCTTACTACGATTTCAAGGATGCGCAATACCAGCGTTTGGCTGAACTTTCGGTGGCGCAAATGTACCGGCTGCGCAAAAGCCGCGCGTATCGCCAGCGGCGGGTGGTCTACCAGCCGACCCGACCGACCCCTGGATACCTCCGCGTCGACACCGTGCATCAGGGTGATTTGGACGGGGTCAAAGGCGTGTGCCACATCAATGCGGTAGACGAAGTGACGCAATGGCAGATTATGGGCGCGACCGCGCAGATCAGCGAGGCCTACTTGCTGCCCGTGCTGGGAGCTATGCTGGCGCAGTTTCCGTTCCGTGTGCGGGGTTTCATTCCGACAAACGGGAGCGAATATATTAACCACACCGTCGCCAAACTGCTGAACAAACTGCTGATCGAGCAGACCAAATCGCGGCCCAGGCACTCGAATGACAATGGTTTGGTCGAGACCAAGAATGGGGCGGTGGTGAGGAAGCACATGGGCTACGGCCACATTGCCGCCCCGCATGCCGCTGCGATTCAAGTTTTCTACCAAGAATATTTCAATGAGTATCTGAACTTTCACCGGCCGTGCGGGGTCCCGGAGGAGACGATCAACGCCAAGGGTAAGGTGAAGCGAGTGTACCGATGGTATGCGACGCCATGGGAGATTCTTCGGCAGTTGCCGGGCTTGGCCGGACAGCTCAAGATCGATATCACACTCCACGAGCTGGAGAGCAGAGCGCGAGCCCAAAGCAACACTGCGGCAGCGCTCCGGATGCAAGCCGCCAAACAGAAGCTGTTCGCCAGCTTTCCGCAAAGGCGGAGTGCATGAGAGACGCAGGTCCTGGCCAACACCAAAAGTCAAAGTCAAAGTCAAAGTCAAAACCTTCCAATGAAAAGCAAAAGCTTTGCGGTTGAGGTTGTGTGGCGCCTCCCGTTGGTCGGCCCCGGGGAACTGCGGGACGTACGAACTACGAAACCTTTTCCAACCAATCTTGAATCAGAAAGGAGTTCTGGCGCCGGATCGCTCTGGGCTTCGCCCAGGCTCATCCTTCAATGAGAAAATGCTTAATGCGACTGATCCCGCGTGCGGGCCGAATAGCAACCGCCTGACTTACGCTCTCTTTATTGCTGGTCCCCGCAGCGCGCTCAGCGGAATAGGATGTGCCGTCGCGGATTGGAAAGCAATCTATTCAGAGACTCGATGACTTGCTGCCTCACGATTGGCCGCAGCGAAAGAGGGTCAGAGCAAAGATTGATGCCTGAATGGTGCAGGTGGGCGCAGCCCTTTCCGCGCCAGCCGTGAGCGATCCCATGGTTTGATCGATCGGCGGACAGGACGCGTCCTGCACGCGTCTGGACTTGAGTTTACCAGTCCCTTTGGGGCGTTTTACCGACGTGCTCCAGAATCGGAAAAACTAGCAGATCCACTAGCCATGCCGCTCTCTCCAGGCACAAAGCTCGTGCCAGTTGCGCCCGACCCTGACGCGTGAGCCGGTAGTAGCGCGCACGCCGATTATTTTCCGATTGGCGCCACTCGGCTTCGACCCACCCTTCAGCAGCATGCGCTGCAGCGTCGGGTAGAGAGAGCCTTCTTCCACCGCGAGGAGGTCCTCGGAGGTCTTCTGAATGTGTTGGGCGATGCCGT
The DNA here is from genome assembly GCA_025358575.1 of Terriglobia bacterium. GTDB lineage: Bacteria > Acidobacteriota > Terriglobia > Bryobacterales > Bryobacteraceae > JANYJA01. The sequence continues at coordinate 24,282 of JANYJA010000157.1, read as the reverse complement.
ACCCGTGCATGGAACCCAGCCGGGCGAGCGTTTTGAGGACGAGCATGTAGAGAGTACCCGGAGGAATCTCCGACTTTGCGCTCGCTTCCATAGCCAGACTATACCAGAGTTTAGCTATGGAACAGAAGTGACTGGGTTAGTGAACGTAGACGCGCACGGTGTTTGACGAAGCGGGCGAAACGCCGAAAATCTCGACAGTAAGTTCCGGATCGGTGACGCCGGCCGGCAGCTGCACATTGATCTGCGCCAGTCCGTTGATCAAGCCGGGAGCGTGTCCGAGATACAGGATGCCCAGCAGCGGGGGCGGAAACGCGTTGAATTGCGACAGCGGCCCAAGGGCCACTTGGATATTCTTTTCAAACGAACCGCCGGCTTGCCCGATTGCGCCATCCTGCTGCAAAACACTTCCTCCGAGGCCGGTGACATACAAAGAAATAATCGAGCCGGCCGTCGCCGGATTCGATGCGCTATTCACCGAGCCATCCTGGTTCAGCGCGGCCGCGTAATCGGAACCAGTCTGGTGGAAGATCCCGACCGAAGACACTGCAGGCACATCCATGTCAGGGAGCGCACCCGTGGGAGTAGTTACGGTAACCTTTCCATCACTGAATCCGAAAGGCACCTGAAAATTGATCTGTCCCGGACTTACGTAGAGCAGGGGGGCGGCGACCGGGATGCCGGCTCGGGCAAATACAACACTCACGCCTCCGAGTTGGGTGGGATAGAGTCCGCTCGCGTCCGGCATTCCCACGATTCCTGGAGACGGCCCGAGACCTACACCGAAGAAAGTCGCGATTTCACCCGGAGCGAGGCCCGGTGAGGCCGTAAGCACGGCTGCATTCGTGACGCCCAAAACGGCAGGCGCAGACAAGAATGTGCTGGGATTCAGACGAAGGAGGTTCCCTTTCGAGGAGAGCAGTAAGAGATTGCCGTTGGAATCGAATGCAGGCGGTTGAGTGACGGTGCCTGGCAGAAGAGGAAAAATTTTCGCTAGGGCTGAGGCAGTGGTATTCAGCTCGAGAGCAAAGTCCAGACCACCTGCCGGAACGCTGCCGATACCAGAAAAATCCGGCGAATCGGTATGCCCGGCAACCCACACGTTCCCAGCCGAGTCGAGGGCGAGCCCGGCAATTGTCGCGGCCTGGCTGCCGCCCAGGTTCGTCGCGACAAGAAGCTTGGTGCCATCCGAACTCACCTTCGCTACCGACCCGTCATGGGCAGCATAGACATTTCCAGAACTGTCGAGCACGATCGATTGAACATTGCCGGGAATAGGCGGAACCGCCGCACCACTCGCAAGGAACGTTGACCAGATGAGTTGCGATCCGTCCGCCGAGACACGCGAGATGAAGCCCACGGGGCTCAAATAGGTGCAGCCACAAACGGCTTGATACGCCCCGGTGGTGACGGGGAAATTTACCGCGACGGTGCTGCCAGCGATGGTGACATTGCCCTTTGCATCGACCGCTAACGCGTCCGGCAGGGTGGTGGGCGCAGCCGTGAGGCAGCTACCCTGACACAACAGCTGATCGCCGCCAAACAGGCGGCTGTAAATTAGATGCGATCCGTCCGAAGAGATCTTCGTGAGAAAGCCATAAACAAGTGGAGTGAGCGAATTGTTGCTCGAACCGGGAGTTCCGGTTCCAAAAACCGCTCCCGCCAGATAGCTATCAGGAACTCTAGATTCGGTGAGGACAAGACTTGAAGAGCAATACATCGGATCAGTTCGATCGGCGAAGGCGCGCGGGCGATCCGGACCTGAATGTCCTCAATTTCGATCGCGCTCCGGTCGGCAGCGCGCACGCGGCTCGATGCTGGCGCTTCCCCATCCACCATAATCTTCATCAGTGTCGATACGGCCGCGCCCGAAGCTTGCTGTAGGCGGGCGCTCCAGAAAGACTCGGCGTGTCACTTACATGCCAATCCCGCTCACGAAAACGCGGTAGCCCCGGCTAGGGGATCACCGGGAGCAAAATATAGGATGGCTTCGCGGCTGTGTGGTGAATCTGGTTGTCCGCCGCTAGCCATTTTGTTTCATCGTAGTTATTTCCACCGGTGTTCAGATTGCGATCGAAGCGTGGAAAGTTGCTGCTCGAGATTTCAAGCCGGATGCGGTGACCAGGACCGAAGTAGTTACTAGTCGCTTCAAGATCGATGGGAATTTCATTCGCCTCCCCAGGTCTCATCCAAGCGGTTTTGGTAAACCCGTTCCGATAGCGGGCCCGCAGGATGCCTTCCTGCACGTTGTAAGCTTTGCCGTCGGGATAGACGTCCACTAACTTGGCCGTGAAGTCCGTGTCTTTGGCGCTGGACCTAGCGTAAAGCACCACTTTCAGCGGGCCGGTCACTTCCACGCCGCGCGTCAGCACCGGAGTGGTATACACCAGAACATCCCCGCGCGTTTCGACCTCCGACTGATCGTAGCTTCCGTCGGCATGGGGATCGCCAGTGCAACAGATCGGACCGCCGCGAGACGGCACCGGATTGCCAGGATCGTAAGTGTAGCGGTCCACAGGTTCCTGCGCCGGAGCCTTATCGGAAAGCGTGCCCGTTCCTGACCGTGTATTTGCGTGGCCGTCGCTGTGCAAGTAATAACGCGTGTACTTCGTTCGCGCCAGCGGCCATTCCTGTTCACCGCGCCACTGATTTTTGCCCATGACGTACAGCATGAGCTTTGGCTGCCTGGTCACACCGTTGTCGATACCCTTGAGCCAGTGGTCGAACCATTTCAAGTATAGAGAGTAGTATTGGAAACGGGCGTCGCCGAGATCGCGTCCGCCCACGAAGGTATGTTCGGACGTCCCGGTTTCAGACTGGCAATGGTTGGTCGGCGAGATGACGGCGAACTGGTTGTCGCGTGCGACCGCGCTCTCCGCATTTGTGCGCAGCATATTGAACTCGAGCAGCACCTCGGCGACTCCGAAGTCGTACCAGGAGCCGATGTGCAGCGCCGGCACATTGAAGCGCTCTTTGCCTTTCAGATAGCCGAACTGATCCCACCACGGGTCGGTCAATTTGCGCGAGACGATTTCATTCCAATCGCTCGGTGCGCCGCCGGCGCGCTCGACCATACCCAGAAGCGGGAGAGTGCCCCAGACTTTTCGTAGCTCGCTGTCCGGGATTTTGCGCGGGGGTTTGGTTCGATCTTTATTACCTTCGTTGGAGAACCAGCCGAAGCCGCTGGCGAAATCCATGTTGCCGGCTTTGCGCGCGCCGAAGTAGTAATAACGGTCGCCGGCGGCCCCAACCGAACTCCCCGCGGCCTGCGGAATCATAGCCTTCAGATTCGGATGGCGCAATTGCGCTTGGAGAATCTGCACGTCACCCACGTACGAACAGCCGTAGGTCCCTATGTTGCCGTTCGACCACGACTGTTTGGAAAGCCAGTCTGTCGTGTCGTAACCATCCGTCACATCGCCTTCGAACGCCGTGTACTTCCCGTCCGACTCGTGCCGGCCGCGGGTATCCTGAACAGCTACGATGTAGCCCTGAGCCGCGAATTCATACGCAGCGCTTTTCGGTTTGCGATAAGGCGCCTTGTCATACGGGGTACGAATCAGGATTACGGGCAGCCGGGCTGAAGCACCCACTGGAAAATATAGGTCCGTGGACAGCATGGTCCTGTCGCGCATAAGGATCTTAATGCTTCCTTGCAGACGCACTTCACTTTTGGGCGCCGGCCAGGAATAGTCCCTTTCCGGCGCGCAAAAAGCTGGAATTACGAGCGCGCCTACAGCCGCCCACCTCAACAGACAAGAAGTTCGCATAGGTTCGAGTTTTCGGGCGAGCGCTCTGGATGTCTTCGCCGCTGACATTCCGCTAGCATATCCAACTCGCCCTCAACCTCTCAGTTCACTCGGAACCCATTCAGTGGACTCGATGAACGCTCTGCATCCGGCTACACCGGCCGTGGGAAGACGGAGAGGGCGTGAATCGTGAGCGATCCGAAATGCAAAGTTGTTGAGGGTCACCGGCTCCGTCACGACACTAGCCATAAGCAGAATGAGCACGGTTCTTCCGGGATGCATGCGCGTAGAACGAGTACCCGGGTTTTTTGCGTACGAATCGGACAAACGCAAAAATGACGCTGTTTAATCGCAAAAAATAACGCTAATTTAACGCTAAAATAACGCGGAACCGGCGCGTTCACGCATCGTTGAAATCCAATCCGAGGCCCGTAAGTTGTTAATTTTGTTAGTGTTATAGCAATCGCTTCGGCACCCTCGTCGGCTCGGATCGTAGTTGTTTTTGCGCTAATTAACGCTAATGACGCTAAAAACATCCCGAAGCCCTTCTCAGGAGAGACTGCTCGAACTCGGCCATATCTGAGCCACTTGAGTTCTGGGCTCTACGCCAACGACGGGGGCAGACCCCGATCCGAGACCAATTTAACCGCATAATACCTTGACACGCGTTCGGTAGTTCTCGAAATTGCGAAAGCCGTAGGCTTGCCGGGTAATCAGCTCCATTTTGTTATGGAAGCCTTCGGTAATTCCGTTATTACGGGTAAACCGCCACATGGCAGCAATCTCCTCACGCCAGGCATGGAGCGTGTTGCTGGTACACGGCGCGCAGCAGACGCGGCACCAAAACGACGCACTGTTTGCGGGTGCGATGTTTTTTCAGCAGTAAATAAGAGAGCTTCTGTTTGAATCGATAGATCAACTCAAGGGCGGGAAATCCATTGCAATACAGCGACAAACGGGTCTGCTGCTCGGCACTGAGGTTGTGGCGGTGGCGGCGCATCAGCGAGAGCAAGCCGCGGTTCCTAGCCCCAGTCGGATCGATGTCGCGCCAGCAGGCCAGAAAATGGTGATTGACCAGGCGAATCACATGGAAACGATCGGCCACAATCCTGGCGTTGGGAAAGTGCTTGCGGACCACAGGCGCGGTAAACGCTGGCCAGATCCATGCAAACCACCCGGACCTCAGCCTTGCCTTCGAGCTTCAAGAGATACGCTTCCAGCGAAAGCTCCGAAGGCCCAGCACCACGTCGTAGACTTTGTGGTTGCGCAGGTCGCAGAAAGTTGTCGCGTAGCCTTTGCGGCGGGTGAAGAAGTGCTCGTCGACGCCCAGCACGGTAGGACAGCGGGGCGGATGCCATTCGGTGAACTGCCGCCTCAGACCGTGCTGGAAGTAGCGTTCGACGGTGGCCCCTCCGATGCCCTCGCGCCGCCCCAGACGGCTGCGGTTGATGCCATCGAGATGCTGCTGAAAGATGGCCTTTTGAAACGCTTCGCTGGCCCGCTGCCACGGCAGGAGCCCAATCAGACGCTGGCGCGACTGGCGCCCGCACTCCAGACACAACGATTTGCGGGCTTCTATTCTCAGAAAGCAGTGCCGCAGTCCCCCATCTTCATGCCGGACGGTTCGCCGGTAGCCCCCCTTGCTGCGCAGCAGCTTTCCGCCGCAATGCGCGCAAGATAACGGCCCGGTATACCGCGCCGTTATGACCACTTCCGCATTCTTTCTTGTGATCTCGATAATCTGGTAATCGGGCAGGCCCAACACGATCTCTGCATTGATCAAAACATTTCTCCCAAGTTTGTTTTATCAATCTCGGATCAGGGTCTGCCCCCGTTGTTGATCAAGAGCCGAAATTCCTGACTTGCGGTTAACTGCCAAGGGCAGAAAGGCCCCAAAAGGGCCAGTATTCCGCATATTCGCTCTCTCCGTTGAGACGAAGACGGCTTGCTTTGTGACGACCTGGCGCACCTCACCGGCAGCTTCTCGCTTTCTCTCAGCGTCTCTATGGAAGCGTGCATTTCTGGTTAACGGCCACCGTGAACTGGTTGCCTGAGTGGGCGCGGGCTATCACAACATAAGGCGCTTCACGGCGCGCCCGATGGCCGCCACACCGCCATATTTGTCGAGCCTGGCTTTGGGATTGCGACCGACTCGTACTCGGCGGAAGACCGAACTGTTTGTTTGAGTCGAGCGAGGTAGCCGCTCAATCATCGACGCAGCAGTGGCGACAGTCGGTGGGGAAGTGGTCTTAAAACGCAACTAAGCCCCGCTGGGGATTGAAACGGGGCCTTGTTGCCCCAGGGCAGGGCTAAGGACAAACCCTACTGCGATGCTCCATTTGAATCTAGAGTGCTGGCGATCTAAAAAGATTCCCAGGATTGCCGGGCCTGAGGGTACGAACGGTGCTGGAGCGGTTAACGCAGCAACGATTGCGACCTGAGGAGAACCGAGTCGACAATGGTCCGGAATATGCCTCTAGAACCGTTCAGGTCTCAGACGGGGCCACAATTTACTTCTAAGGTTAGTGAGGACGAGACGGGTTTGCCGTTCCTCGTTCCGGGCCGGCGCGCAGGAAGGCGAAGCAAATCTACAGGACCGAGCCCCCCAGGATAGTGTTGCCTACGCGGCAGCCGACACTCCAATCACGCTGGAACTCAAAGCCCAAATCGCCGAGGAAGTGCGAAGCCACTTGTCGTATCAGAGCGCCGTATCCGCAGGCACCGCTTCCGCCAACGTTGAGGATATCTGGGTCCCAAGGCGGACTGAAGGAAATTGAGCTTTGGAGAAATGAGGAGGATCGCAGCCTCGTGTTGCGGCCACTGCGACTGCCAGAACTTCTGAAAAAGGTACGTTCGTTCTTTACAAGATCAGCGCTTGCGGCCATCCTCACAGCCCATCCAATCCTGCTCAGAGTATAATCCGCGAGTTGCAGAGCCCATAAAAAAACCGGGGCCGCGGACTAAATTCCGCGTGCCCCGGCTCGTTATAGCAATTGTGTTAGAACGTAAAACGACCGACTAGCTGTACGTTCCGGGGGGTGGTGACCCCGCCGTTCCATTTGCCAAAGTCGGCGCTCGCAATATCCGTATTGAACGGAGTGCAACCAGCGAAACCGGCACAGGTGAAATTGTGCTGGTTGAGGGCGTTAAATGCCTCGCCGCGGATCTGGAGCTTAAAACGCTCCGTCAGCGAGATGTTTTTGACCATTACGAAATCCAGATTCGAATAAGCGAAGCTCCGGAAATTCGTGATGCGAGGTCCCGCGCCGTAGAAGTAGTTGAAGTCGGTCGGGGGTTCGAACGCGCTCTTATTGAACAACGGCAAGTTCGGATTGAAACTGCCCTTGTCCTGCGCAAATGGCGTTTTTCCTATCAGCGATGGAATACACGCAACCCTGAACTGTCCGGGAACGTTGCAAGTGCCGGAGCGGAAAAACAGCGGAGTTCCCGAAGAGGCGCGGAAGTTCAGACTGGTTTCCCATCCGCCAAATACCTTGTCCACAAAACCTCCGGAATTCAGGAACTGCTTGCCCTTTCCGAACGGAAGTTGGTACACGAGCGCGAGCGAGAAGACGTTGGGCACGTCATCGGCGGCCAACGACTTATTGCGATGCGCCTCAAAGGGCGAAATCACGCCCGTCTGACCGTTCCACGAACCGGCGCCAGACTGAGTGTTGCCGCCAACATTGGTGATGAGCTTGGAATGTGTAAACGCCGCAAGCATATACAGACTTTGAGCGTAACGGCGTTCGGCCTTCAACTGAAGCGAGTGATAGGTCGAACTGCCCAAATTCTCGTTGTTCCCAGTCAGGGAGTCGCAGAACTGCGGATAAGGGAGCAGCGCCTGGGCTACGCTCGGCGCGCAACCGGTCATCTGCTGTTGCCAGCCTGCATACGGGAGCGCCACTCCGTCAATTACCGTGTCGTTAGGCCCGAACTGATCGTTCAGTTTGGCGCCCATGCTTAGAAGACTGGGATTCAAGACATTTATCGGATTGATTTGCGATGGCAAACGAGTGCCCTTGCTGCCAACATAGGCCGCGGTGAGTTGCGTGTTCGATCCAAGCTGACGATCAACAGTGAAGTTCCACTGTTGGGCGTATGAGCGTCGATTCGCATCCTTCGGCCGGTATAGCAGACCCTGGCCGTTGCGCGCTCCCGCGCTGATGGTCGGCGGCTTGGTGAAGTTTTGAGGGAACCCGTCGGTCAAAAAGAAGGCCGGTTGGATACCGCCAAGGGTGCTGGAGAATGACGGGTTCGCGTCAAACCCGTCGCGAGCTTGCCCTCCACCCCATCCTGGATAGAACGCTTCGGTGTAGAAGATGCCATAGCCCGTGCGGATCACGGTCTTGTCGTTTAGAGCGTAGGCGATGCCGATGCGGGGAACGAAACCCTTGTTCCACGTCTTCTCGGGATGCGTAACTCCCGCGCTGGCGGAGCCATATTTATTGCCGGCGAAGGCCAAGCGGCCCGGGCGGCCCCCCGCATCGGGATTGGGCCCGAAATCGAAGAACGACAGTTTATTGTATTTCTCGATCGACGGCGTGAATGTATCCCAACGCATGCCGTAGTTGAGGCTCAGCTTCGGCATGACCTTCCAGGTATCGCCCACGTGCAGAATGTACGCGCTTTGCCGTGAGTACCACGAACTGGCAGTCTTGAACGAGGCGTTCGCATTATCTACCGCACCTAACAGGAAGCTAGCAATAGGGCTGCCGCTGGTTATCTCGCTCAGCCCCGTGGAGGCCCGGCTGAAGCCGAACGAACCCGACTCGCCTCCGTCGTTATGGAAGTTTTGACCCAACTTTCGCAACTCACCGCCAAACTTCACGGTGTGCTTGCCATGGACCCAAGTGACCAGATCATTGGTGACATAGGACGGGCGCGTGGTAATGTTCCCGGTGTTGACTCCGGTGACGTCCCCGAAATTCTGGAATCCATCGCCGAAATTGATCTGCGGCGGATACCGATGGCTGGCAACGCCCGGTATCTGGGGAATGACGTTGGCGTATTGGGTGTCGATGGAGCCATAGCCTTCGTTGCGATTCAGATAGCCGAACGCGAAATGGTTGAGCAAGTTAGGACTGAAAGTATGGTCCCAATTTAGTCGGCTGACCCACGAGTCTTGTGGAGCGGAGAAGTTGCCGTTGGAGATCTGCTGGGCGAGGGTGGAAAAGAACTTGGCTGGCGCGGTTTGACGCCAGACGGTTCCGGCAACGTGATCTTTCTCCCCGAAGTATTGATCGACCTTGCCGAGATAGTGATTTGCGCCAGCTAGAATACTATCCGGCACGGGCGTGGGCACCAAATAATTATTAAGCGCACCCGAATTGGTCGGAGTCGGCAGATATTTCAACCATGCTGGAGCCAGCGAATTCGACAAGCGGCTCGGGCAGATCACGTTTAGCTGGCCATTGCAGCTGAACTGATCGCGCAGATATTTTAGGTTGTTGGGTCCGCTGGCCGCGTTCGCATTGAAGTTCGGGTTGGGACGCGTCGTCGAAGGGTCGAAAACCGGAATCAATGCTCCGGTGCCATCTACCCAATCGGTGAAATCGCCGTTGCGTTCTTTCAGCGAAGGAATCGAGAGGGTCGGTCGGCTGGCACCGCCCGCGATCCGGAAAAACTCGATATCCGTAAAGAAAAATGTGCGTGAGCGGTTGTGCCGGTTGATGAACGGAAACGTCATCGGGCCGCCTAGAAAGCCGCCAAACTCATGCTCATTGTCCTTGGGACGCTGATCCCCAGGCGCGCGATTGATCTGGAATTGCGTCGCATTCAAAGACTTGTTGCGAAGGTACTCGAAGCCGCCGCCATGATAATCGCTGGTTCCCGACTTAGTGGTCGCAATAAGCTGAGCGCCCGTGGATGCACCGTATTCAGGCTCATAGCTGGATGTGAGAACTTTGAATTCGCTCACCATATCCGGCGTTAACCGGAAGTCCGCAAATGCCACCATGCCGCTCTGGGACATGGTGCCTTCTTGCATGCTGACGCCATCCATGATGGCCTCATCACCGGATTGCAGGCCGCCATTGATGCGCGCATCGAACGCGCTGCCACCACCGCCGGTCGAAACTCCCGGCATCAAAACCGCAAACTGCGCCGAATTGCGCGGGCCGCCGGCGACAATCAGCGGAAGCTCATTGAGCGTCTCTGGGCCGATGCCCTCCTGCTTTACCGCGTTATCGAAATTTAGCGTGGAAGCATTTTCGTTGATATTGATCGATTGGACGTCGGAACCGACTTCCATCTTCACGTCGACGTGCACCACTTGGCCGATCGCCGTGGTGATACCTTTCTGGTTGTAAGGCCGGAATCCCGCTGCCTTCGCTTGTAGTTCGTAGTTTCCAGGCACAAGGTTCGGGAAAGAGTACAGGCCGTCGTGATTCGACGTCGTCTTTGATGTCGTGTTCCGGTCGAGAGCCGTAAGGATCAATTCCACGTTGGCCATTACCGCACCCGTAGAGTCTGTGATGTTTCCGTTTAACGAACTGTTCTGGCTTTGCGCCGACGCGAGAACCGCGACCAGCAGAAACAAGGAAGCCGCGTAGCATCCCTGAATTTTGCCCTTCATGCGACTGAGCATCTAACCCCTCCAAAATTCGGTTGCGCCGAGATTGGCAAGCGCTTACCGTGAGAGGAGTCTATCAATACTTAGCTCTAATGTCAAAATATTAGATAAGAAAGTTTTTCTCATCTTTTTATATAGTTGAAAGGATGCAGCGCCTAATGCCTCTTGTATTTGCCGTCGTTACGGTCGCTGCGTCTCAGGCGGATATCACAACAGCAATTTTGCGGATTCAGGATTTCGTTTCAAAAGGCGAAAGTGACGCCGCGCAGCACTCATTGGACCGTGCCATGAAGCAATGGCCGAACGATGCTGGTTTGTACAATCTGCAAGGAATCGTGCATGCCAATGCCCAGGACTTTCCAGCAGCGCAGACCGATTTCGAACACGCTGTAACCTTAAATCCAAGCTTGGCGCCGGCTTGGAAAAATTTGGCCCGAATCTATGAGCGCGATGGGGATTCCAGGGCCGAAACCGCCGATTTGACCGTCTTGAAACTGGCTCCGCACGATGCAGAGGCGCGCTTGCAACTGGCACGGCTTCTGGAATGGCGCGGGGCCTTTGCCGAGTCCCTGGGGCAATTAGACCAGTTGGGTCCGAAAGACAGCGAAGTGACCGAAGTCATGGCGTTGAGAGCGGGCTCGCTCGCCGGCCTCGGTCGCGCTACCGAAGCCGCGTCCTGGGCCGTCAAATTGGAAGGTTCGCCTGCGCTCCAGGAGCGCGACATTTTGGCTATTTTGCCGGTTGTTGAGACCAAGCAGCCGGCGCTGGCTCTCGAACTGATCAAGAAGCTCGATGCCCGCCACTTGGCAACCGATGATTCCCGCCACCATCTGGGGACCATCTACGAGAATCTTGGGGAACTGGCGAAAGCGCGCGAAGCCTTTGAAGGCGTCGCGCGGGCGCAAGGAGTCCACGCCGCGGACCTGCTGAGTTTGGCGCGCGTGGCTTATAAGCAGCATCAAATCGACGACGCGCTCGGCTATGTGGCGCATGCCCGCGATCTGGAGCCGGATAACGCCGCCGTGCATTTTTTCTTTGGCATGCTGGCGGTCGAAAAGAATCTTCCGCTCGAGGCACGCAAGTCGCTGGAGACTGCGGTGCGGCTCTCGCCGGATCAGGCTTATTACAACTATGCGCTAGGAGCAGTCGCTTTGCAGGGGCACGCGCCGTCGGACGCGATTCCGTTCCTTCAGAAATACGTGCGGCTGACTGCCGGTGACCCGCGTGGCCGCTTCGCGCTCGGGACCGCGTACTTCAATATCGGCGACTACGCGAAAGCCCGCGCGGAATTCGACGTGGTGGCCAATGCAACCGAGACTCGCGGCGGCGCCAATTACTTCTTGGGCCGGCTGGACAAACTGGATGGAGACTACGCGCAAGCCGCCGCGCATCTGGAACGTTCGATCCAAGCCACGCCAGCTTACGCCGACGCCCACGCAGAACTGGGATTGGTGCGTATCAGGATGTCGCGCTTCGAAGACGCATCCAAGGAACTGGAGCAGGCGCTTCGCCTGGAGCCATCCAACCCCGCGGCGAATCGCAATCTGCTGATCCTCTACCAGCGCACACAGGACGCGCGCGCCGCCGCCCAGGCCGCCCGCGTAAAAGAAATCGAAGCGCAACGCGAGCAGAACGTGAATCTGCTCTTTCGTAACATTCAAGTCAGGCCGTATTAATGCGCCCCCTGCTTGTTATTCTTTTCCTCCCCGCCCTGCATGCCGCGAGTTCGATCGCCGCCGCCGAAAGCGCGCTTGATCGAGCCAACTACGCGGAAGCCGCGCGGGTCGCCCACGAGCTTTTGGCCGCGGAACCGCGCAATGCAAAAGCGCACGTCGTCTTGGGCCGCGCTTGGATCGGTCGGAACGATGCGCCTCACGCGCTAGATGAACTGGCGGCGGCCCTGCGAGCGGACCCCAAAAATTTAGACGCCCTTTATTATCTAAACCGCCTGAGTTCGGTGCTGGCTCGCCAAGAGTTCGCGCGCCTTTACGCCATGGCTCCGGAATCGGCTCGCGTCCATCAGCTCATGGCGGAGTCTTTGCATGAACAGGACGACGCGGCAGGGGAGGAGCGTGAGTACCTCGCGGCGCTCGAAAAAAATCCGCATTCTGTCTCCGTGCTGAACGCTTTGGGCGAGTTGAAGCGGCATCAATCGCGGCTGGAAGCGGCTGCGGGCTACTATGCGCGGGCGGCGGCGATAGACCCACTCAGCTTCGATGCGCTCTACGGCTTGGGAGCATGTGCAATTTTCGGCCAGGACAATCCGCAAGCCATCGCTTATCTGAGCCGTGCGCTGGTGGTTGACCCGCAATCGATTGCGACGCGGCTCGCTTTGGGCGATGCCCTGCTTCGCGACAAACAGAATCAGCGAGCCGTGGACGTGCTGCAGGGCCTGGTCGCAACCGATCCCTCGGCAAAACAAGCTTGGGTGCTTCTCGCCAAGGCGCTGCGAGGCTTGGGGCGCAAGGAGGAAGCGGACAGAGCTTTCGCGCGCTACCGTGTGCTGGCGCAACAGGAAGCGGACGCCCAATGAAAAGCATCGCGATTTTCGTGCTCCTGTGCGCGTCGGGTTGGGCGGAAAACTCAGCCACGGAAGCTCGGGTCCAGGCCGGCTTGCGCGCACGCCAAAGCGGCGCCCTCGATAAGGCCATTGCCGCATTCCGGGAGGCCTCGCGGCTCGATCCGCTAGCCGCCGGGCCGCGCATCCTTTTAGGATCGAGCCTCCTTGAAGCGGGCAAGATGAGCGCCGCCATCCGGGAACTCGAAGGCGCGGTGAAGATCGCGCCAGCCGATGCGCAGGCTCATTTTCAGCTTGCCGTCGCCTATCAGCGCGCGGGCGATCCACTGACCGCCGTGAGCCACCTTCGCCGGTGCGCCGAGCTGGCTCCGCAAGATGCGGAATTCGCTTATCAGCTCGGGCGCGCTTATTTGCAACTTGCCGAATGGTGTGTGGAGGGAATCAAGGCGGTCGATCCGCGGTCGGCGCGTCTCTACCAGGTGCTCGGGGAGAGTTATAGCGTGCAAGGCCGCACCGACCTCGCCATCGAGGCCTTCACCAAAGCCGCCTCCGCGGCCCCAAAGCTATCGGGAACGCATCTGGCGCTTGCCGCGATATACGCGCAATCCGGAAGGAAGGCTGAGGCCTTGGAGGAAGTTGAGCGCGAGATTGCCGTCGCACCCGACAGCGCCGCCGCAATTTCCTTCAAGCGTCAGTTGAGCGGCGTCCAATGAGAATTGCCTTGATTCTATTGGCTGCTGTGCGCGTTGCCGCCCAGACACAGCCGCTAATTGCGCGCGTGGAGCGGGCGCCCCTCAGCCTGGATTTGCGCCGCGAAATTACGGCTTCGATCCAACTGAGCGCTTATCCGAAAGCCGAACGTCTGCTGCTCGCCCAGATCGAGCGCGAACCCAAGTCGGCGCAACTCTTGACACTTGTCGCTGAAATTTTTCTGGCCGATCGTCAACCGCTGAATTCAGCTATCGCTTTTAAGAAGGCCGATAAGCTGCAGCCCCTTTCGCCGGAGGACCGATTCACGCTGGCAATGGCTTACATCGCGATGAAACGCGGTGACTGGGCGCGTCCGGAACTGGCCGCGCTGGCAGCCCGTCAGCCCGGGAATCCGGTACCCATCTATTGGCTCGCGCGCATCGATTACGACGACGCCAAGTACACGGATGCCGCGGCGAAACTGCGCCAAGCCATCGGGCTCGATCCAAAGTATGCGCGGGCTTACGACAATCTGGGCTTGAACTTGGAGGCCCTAGGTCATCTGGACGACGCTGCGGCGAGTTATCGCGAAGCCATGCGCTTGAATCGAGAGCAGCCAAATCCGTCTTTTTGGCCGCCCCTGAACTTCGGTACACTCGCCCTGAAGCAAGGCCACTTGGATGAGGCACGCGCGGCGCTGGAAGAAGCGTTGCGGTTGGATGCCTCGTCCTCACAGGCGCACTATCGAATGGGTATTCTGTGCGAACAGGAGAAGCGGAACGAATGCGCCGTCACCGAGCTTCAGCGCGCCAGCCAGCTTGACCCCGCGTACGCCGATCCGTGGTGGGCGCTGGCGCGCGTTCTTCGCCGCGCCGGACGTGCGGCCGGAGCCGATGAAGCTCTGGCGGCATTTCAAAAGCTAAAGGGTACAACCAAGAAAAACTGACCGGTCTTAGTCAAACTGTCACGAACTAGTTATCTAACGTTAACCGCTGCTTGAGACACTGAGGGTCTTTCAGGGGAAACAATGAAAACTAAGTTCTATGCCGGATTTTCCGTGACCTTGCTCGTAGCCGTATGTTTGGCCGCTGCGGGAGCCGCCGAAAACACCAAGGGCATCGTGACCGGGCGAATTACGGACAGCGCCGGTGGCGTGCTGCAAGGTGCGCGCGTGCAGTTACAACCCGGCAGCGTGACTGTCATTTCGAATAACCAAGGCGAGTTCAAGATGGTCGATGTGCCTTCCGGTCCCTATCGCATCTATGTCAGTTTCATCGGATTTTCTCCACTGACCAAAGAATTTACCGTCAGTCCCGGCGAGAACGCGCGCCTTGAACTCGAACTGGAAGTCGGCACCCAGAACGAACGGGTGCTGGTCACCGCGGACCGTCCGCACGGTGAAGCCGAAGCGATCAATCGTGAGCGCACGGCCGAGAATATTCTGCAGGTGCTTCCTGCCGAAGTGATTACCAGCCTGCCCAATGCCAACGTGGCGGATGCCATTGGGCGTCTGCCCAGCGTGACGCTAGAACGCGACGAGGGTGAAGGCAAATACGTGCAGATACGCGGCGCCGAGCCCCGCTACAGCAATGTCACTATCGATGGCGTCAACGTCGCTTCGCCGGAGAACGTCCGCCAGATCAAGCTCGACATCGTCCCTTCGGACCTCGTCGAGTCGGTGGAGATCAACAAGACGCTTCTGGCCAGTATGGATGGCGATGCCATTGGCGGCTCGGTAAATCTGAGGACCAAAACAGCGGGCGAAACGCCCACGCTCTCACTATTCGGCATTGGCGGCTACACGCCAATTTTCGACGGTCGGGCTTCCAACCAGTTTGGAGGAACTCTCGGCAAGCGCTTTGGCAAAGGAAAGCGGCTAGGCGTGCTTTTCGGTGGAACCTATGACTTCAACGGTCGCGGCATCGATGACATTGAGCCGGCCCCGCAAACAATCCAGTGCGCCCCCGGCGATTGCGGCAACCCCACCGACAATTCCCCCAACTTCGCGACTTATGGCGGAACCGATTTACGCGAATACCGTTACTATCGGGCCCGCTACGGTTTTAGCGGAAGCGTAGACTACAAATTCTCCGATAGGACCAACGTATATCTTCGAGGACTTTACTCCCACTTCAATAACTTCGGCGACAGATGGGTCTACAGTCCGACCATCAACAGCTACACCACATCTCCGCTGCAAGGCGGCGATGACGGTAACGTCACCTTCAACGCGCAGATCCGCCGGCCCGTGCAGGTCATCGGCAGTTTGGCCGGCGGCGGTCAGCATTACTTCGGCAATTCCTGGCTCACGTGGGAACTGTCGGGCTCGCGGGGAGCTACTGAAGATCAAGGCTACTCCACCACCAACTTCGCGCCAGTGTCCGACAACTCGCCTTTGAACGCGGTTCGCTTCGGAGTCGATCTAAGTAACCCTTACCGCCCGCGCTTCCCGGTGCAGAATGGGGTCAACATTTACGATCCGAAACAGTATTTTTTGTCTAATCTCGATTTCAACAAGTATTACAGCCCCCAGTTGAACCTGCAGGGCGGTGCGTCAGTCGCTAAAAATTACAGCGTCAACGGGCACTACGGAACATTGGAGTTTGGCGGGAAGGTCCGGAACGCTCACAAATTTCAGGACACCAACGACGTATTCTACAACGCCGTCGATCCGGGCTCGCTTCCTATGACAAACTTTCTGACGAGCCTTCACAATAGCAATTACTACGATAATAATTACCAGATCGGCCCGCTCGTGGATTACAGCAAGGTTCGTTCATACTTTGCCGCCAATCAAGGTGACTTCAGCGTCAACGTTCAGCGCACGCTGCAACGCAACGAACCGCAAAAGTTCAACCTGCTTGAGCGCGTCTACGCCGGATACATCCAGAACGCTATCACCGTCGGTAAGTGGCGTCTCTATGCGGGACTTCGCGTCGAGGCCACGGACGAGAACGTTCGTGGGAATATGGTTCAAATCGATAAGAAGGGTAAGTACGTCTCCACGAGTCCTTCAATTAAAACCTCCGGCTATATCGACCCTCTGCCCAGTATTCAGTTGCGCTATGCGCTTACTCCCGAATCGGGGATCCGTATGTCCTATGGTCGCGGACTCGCGCGGCCGAATTTTTCCGACCTTCCCCCATATTTAACGGTGAACGACCGCAGGAACAGCGTCAGCGCCGGAAATCCGAATCTTAAATCCACCTACGCCAACAATTACGACGTGCTGTACGAGCACTATCTTAAGCCGCTCGGCGTGTTCGAGGCGGGCTTCTTTTACAAGGATATCTCTCAGCCTATTTACTTTGTGAACACTACGGTTGCGGCGGGCAGCTACTCCGGGTACCGTCAGACACAACCAGTGAACGGCTCCAGCGCCTACTTATGGGGGTTTGAGGCGAACTATCAGCAGCGCCTCTCGTTTCTGCCAGGGGCGTTGAGCGCCCTCGGAATTTCCGCCAACTATGGCTACACGGATTCGCGCGCTAATGGGGTTCCGGGACGCTCCGACCATCCCACGCTTCAGCGCCAAGCTCCGCATAGTTGGAATGT
This sequence comes from Terriglobia bacterium, assembly GCA_025358575.1. Lineage (GTDB taxonomy): Bacteria > Acidobacteriota > Terriglobia > Bryobacterales > Bryobacteraceae > JANYJA01. Next base: position 7,199 of record JANYJA010000157.1, on the reverse strand, counting down.
CAGCCCCACTTATGACCACGGAAGAGTATCGCTTCGGGTCGGACTATCCTACAACGCCGCAAACATTTTCCAGTACAACTACTCCGACGGCGCGGCGCTCGGAAAAGCTGGCCCGAATGGCGATGTATACCTCTATGCCCATCTCCAAGTGGATGCCCAGGCCAGCATCCGGCTAACTAAGGGATTCTCCGCTATTGTCTACGGCCTAAATCTGAACAACGAAGTATTCGGCTTTTACCAAGGCTCGGGCATTTACACGATCCAGCGGGAGTATTACAAGCCGACCTATGCCGCCGGTCTTCGATGGAGTCTTCCCGTCGCCCGCTGATTGACCCCTATTAGTCGGCCGCGACCACCGACTCTATCTGGCTCAAACACGGAGCCACCAGTCCCGCACCGGGTGAAGGCATGATCCGGTGCACGATTCCCACGATCGTGGCCTGTTGCCCATCGAAGCGCTGCAACTCGTCCACCGGCCGCACGGCCAGTTCCACCCCATACGCCTCCAGGTACAGTCGCGTGCCATCTTCTAGCTCCAGAAAAGCATATTGCTTCGGTTCGTCTGCCGCTACCAGCCCCTTCTTCGGCATGGGAATAGCGCGATAGATGCCCACCGCCTCCACCCGCTGGCGATCGTGGGCCGAAACATCCTTGCTTGAGGTGACGCGGGCCAGTGGATCACTTGAGGAACTCATTTCACTCCCGCCCGTTCACTTGACTAGTTCACTGCGAATTTGGCCTGTGGTCCCAGCCTTCGGCCCAGATTTCACCTCGACCGTGAGCCAAGTCTGGCCCCCACTCACATTCTTCGACGCGATCCGCAGCGCCGTCCCACTCGCCAGCTTGACAATGTTCCTGCCCACCAGCAGAGGCGCGTCTGCACTGATCGTCACAACATCCAGGACATTTTCAGACTCGACCACCGCAGCCGACGGAGCGGACCCGTGCGTAAGCGTCGCAGCCTGTTCTTCCAGGAAACTCTGTGCCTTCGACGCCGGCCCATACATGAAGAAGATCCACCCGGTGGGACTCCATCCCGCCGCGTTTTCCAGCGTGACGTAGTCTACACCGGAGCTCATCACTGCCGCGGCATAGTGGAAATTCCAAGTAAAACTACTCACGTTGTGCGAGCCCGGCGCATCCTTCTCAGTGCTGATGGTGATGCCTTGGCCCACCTCGGGCCGCGCATATTTGTTCCTGCCATACTTGCGGTCGAACTTATCTTTTTCCGCAGCCGACAGCGCGTCATATTTCTTGTACGCGTCAGTCCGACTCAGGCCTGCGCCAAACTCCTTCTTGTAGACCTCTTCCGTCCACTCTTCCGCCGTTGTCGGGTCGCCGCCGTGGTAGGCCTTCGGCGAGCCATAAGTCTCCGAGTTTCCGCTCTTCATCACGGAAACATCTTTTCCGCCAGCCGGGCTGCCCATCACCTCCTTGCAAGCGGAGCCGCAGTCCGACGCCAGTTCCAACGGCCCGGTCCCAGCCGTCTTTACAGGCTCTACTTCCTGGAGCGTAATCACCGGGGCCTTGGCGTTGGACGGGGGAGTTCCAGAGATGGGATTGCCCTTCGCCACCAGCTTCGCATTTGACCCCGCGGCCGCGAGCTTTGCATTGGAAGTCGTAAGATTCGCCGGCGTGGTCCACGCTCGCTTGCTTAAATTCTCGCCCCACCCGTTGTTCTCGGCCGCCATCTTGCCGTCATCCGAAACGCGAAGAGCACTGCCCCCCGGATGCACCCAGCCGAACGACTTCGTAGCCACCTGGGCGGCACTGTCGAACTCCGTGTAGCGGCGGATGGTTGCCCCATCAAGGCCACTAACATGGCGCTGCTGTTCGACGTGAGCCAACTCGTGCGCAAGCAGGCGTTGTTTTTCCTGGGAACCAGGATTGTATTGTCCAGCGGCAAAGACGACGTCGCGGCCGATTGTGTAGGCGCGCGCCTGCACGGAGTTTGCGGATTCGGCGGCACGCGAGTCGGCGTGGATTCGAACGTGGCCCAGGTCGTATCCGAAACGCGATTCCATGAGAGATCGGCTCGCGCCATCCAAGGGTTGGCCCGGAGAGCGCAAAACTTCATGAACGATAGGCGGAGCTTCCGCATGGGTAACGCCATGCGAAGCAGCGGGAACCGGATCTCGCTGGAGGTATTTCTGCTTTTCATTTTCGCATTTTGGGCAAGGTTTACCGGAGCCTTCACAGGAGCAATCGCGGCGAATCGTTGGCGCGGAGGAAGGGGTCGCGGCACGGGCTTCACCTCCGCGCATGACGCGGTCGGCGATGGCGTTCGCTTCGGACTCGAGAGGGTCGTTGACGTCCCCAATAAAGAGCTTCGGCTGAGAGACGGCAGGCGGCGGAAGTCGCGGAATCTTACTGAAATCCCACGAGACGCCGGGGGTTGCTACTCCGGTCTCCGTCGACGGGCTAAAACCCCGATGCGCCAAAGGCACGGGCGCATGGTTGATCGCGACACTGCCAAACGTCGGACGCCCACCCGCCTTCGTCCCAGGCGGAGCAACTTGCGGAGCGAACATGGCCGCCCTCCCGGGAAGATTCTAACACACGACGTCTTCAGCCAGCTGGTCTCAACCGGATTTGAGATTGCTTTCAGCCTGCTGAACTAGCTTGCCAAAATCCGCGTCATTCCATCCGAGAGTTTTCGCAAACCGTCTGGAGAATCGGCACCGGGCTGTTCGGCGATGGCCCACCCGGTATAGCCCACATCGTCCAACGCCTTCATCACCGCTGGCCAGTCGTTGTCGCCAGTGAGATAGTCGACTTCGAAACCCGAATAGGGACCGGTCTTGTCGCGCTTGGCGCGGCTGTATTCCTTGATGTGGAGCTTAGCGATGCGCTTTCCCAATATATGAATCCATTGTTCAGGCCAGCCGTAATTGATCACATTGCCGACGTCGAAATGCCAGCCGATCGCGGGACTGTGGAACTCGTCGATATAGCGCGCGGCCTCAAGCGGGCTCAGTAAGAATTGGTTCCAAACGTTCTCGACCGCAATCTTGACGCCAAGCTCCTGCGCCAAAGGCAGCAGCTTACGAATCTCAGTCTGCGAGCGCGTGTAAGCGTCGGGATATGACACCTGCTTGTTCACGACGGCGGGAACCAGCAGCACGGAACTTGCGCCATAAGCCTTGGCATCGTGCAGCGCTTGCCGCATACCGGCGACACCCTCTTCGCGGACGCTTGGGTCTGGATCGGATAGCGGCCTTTTCCAGTGGGTGTTGCAGCAAACGCTCGCCGCTTTCAGGCCGGTCGCTTTGAGGGCGTCAAGAACTTCGGCCTGGTTCATGTGGCTCATGGGTTCCACGCCCGCGAACCCGGCGACTTGAATTGCTTGCATCTTCGCCATCACTGGCCCGTCGACCTTGACGGTGTCGTACATGATGGCTTTTCGGATATCGCGCTTCTTCTCGGATGCTTTCGCGATGGTGGTCACTGCCATGGCGGCACCGGCTGCTACAAATTCACGACGATTCATGCGACTCATCTTATCGAATTCGATAAGATGGCGGTCATGGATACTTCTTCGAATCGCCGCGATTTCGTAAAAGCGGGTGCGCTGATTAGCGGATTTCCCGCGCTGCTCGCGGGAGCCACCGCGGGAAAATCGATCAAGGTAGGGCTGGTGGGCTGCGGCGGGCGCGGTACCGGAGCCGCGGCGCAAGCGCTCAAGGCCGACGACTACTCCGAACTCACGGCCATGGCCGACATCTATCAGGAGCGCATCGATTCGTCGCTTGATACCCTGCGAACCAGTTCCGGAGCCAAGGTGAAGGTCGAGAAGTCGAAGCAATTCACGGGGCTCAACGCCTACCAGCAGCTTATCGACAGCGGCGTTGACGTGGTGCTTCTGGCCACGCCGCCGGGCTTTCGGCCGACTCATCTCGACGCAGTGATTCAGGCCGGAAAGCACGTGTTCTGCGAGAAGCCCATCGCCGTGGATGCGCCCGGCGTGCGCGCTGTCCTGGAAACGGTAAAGCTGGCAAAACAGAAGAACGTCTCGCTGGTCGCGGGCTTTTGCTGGCGATACAGCAATTACATCAAGGCCGCATTCGAACAGGTGCAGAACGGCGCCATTGGCGAGCTGCAGTCTTACTACGCGACTTACTATACCAGCCCTGTCAAGCCGATGCCGCCAGCCAGTCAACGGCCCGCGGGGATGACAGATGTCGATTGGCAAATTCGCAACTGGTACAACTTCCAGTGGCTCTGCGGCGACAGCCTGGTGGAGCAGGCGGTGCATAGCGCGGACAAGATTGCGTGGGCGATGAAGGATGCGCCGCCGGTGAGCTGCGTGGCCGTCGGTGGACGCCAGATTCCGGCTGAAGACGGCAATATCTTCGATCATTTTGAAATCAACTATCTATACCCGAACAACGTGCGAGCGTTCCTGGGCAGCCGCCAGATCGAGGGCTGCTACAACGAGAATTCGGACTACATCCAGGGGACGCAAGGAACCTGCATCATCGGGCGAGGGCCGAATCCGCGCGTGGAGGGTAAGAACCCGTGGACGTATCAAGGGACTAAGAACGACATGTACCAGGCGGAGCACGACGCGCTGTTCGCATCCATTCGCCAAGGCAAGCCCATCAACGACGGGCAGCGCATGGCGACGAGCACGATGCTGGCGATGATGGGCAGGATGGCGGCGTACACCGGCCAGCAGATCACGTGGGAACAGGCGATAAACTCGCAGGAGCATATTTTTCCCGCTAAGGTGGATTGGAATATGACTATGCCGGTAGCGCCGATGCCGCGCCCAGGGATCACGAAATTTCTTTAGACATGCACAGGCTCGCCATTCTGACGCTGGCGTGCAGCGCGCTTTGGGGTGCCAGCCGCCGTGACGACCGCGAATTGGCGGAAGAGCTTCGCAAGCGCATTTCGGAGTCGAAAGAGACGAAGGCGTCCGAGATGCGCCCTTACAAGACCACGGTTCAGGGCACTACGGTTTCCTTCGAGATGGTTCCCATTCCGGGTGCCGCTCACGTGGAGCCGTTCTGGATGGGCAAGTATGAAGTGACCTGGGATGAGTACCGCCTTTTCATGTTCGCCAATCAGGCCGGCGAGACGCTAAAGAAGGATGAGTTGGTGGACGCGGTGAGCCGTCCCACGCGCCCTTATGTCGAGATGAGTTTCGGGATGGGCATTGACGGATATCCCGCAATTAGCATGACGAGGCACGCGGCGAACAAATACGCCGAGTGGTTGAGCGCGCGCACGGGGCAGTTTTACCGGCTGCCCACGGAAGCGGAGTGGGAGTTTGCCTGCCTGGCGGGAGACTCCAAGCCCTTGGGCGACTACGCCTGGTACGCGGCGAATAGCGATGGCAAGTATCAGAAGGTCGGGACCAAGAAGCCGAACGCGTGGGGCTTGTACGACATGCTCGGCAACGTGATGGAATGGACGCTCGAAGGCTACGCGCGCGGCGGATCTTGGAACGATCCGGCGGATCAGGTTCGATGCGGAGATCGCGTGGCGGACGACCCCATGTGGCAGATGCAGGACCCGCAATTGCCGAAGAGCATCTGGTATCTCACGGATGCGCAGTGGCTGGGGTTCCGGCTGGTGCGTCCGCTGAAGGTGCCGACGGCGGACGAGATGTATCGCTACTGGAATCGCGGGGTTCAGAAGGAGGTGGCGCGGTTCGAGGCAGCCGAGCCGCACATGGGGACTCTCTTCCGGATCACACTGTATGCCGCCGATGCGGGGCAAGCGCAGGCGGCCTTCGACGCGGCGTTCCTGAGAGTCAAGCAGCTCGACGACGCGCTCTCGGATTACAAACCCGATAGCGAGTTAATGCGGCTGTGTCGCACAACTTCGGGGCAACCAGTGGCGGTCAGTCCCGACCTCTTTACTGTTTTAGAGGAGGCGCAGCAACTCAGCCGCGACAGCGATGGGGCGTTCGACGTGACGCTGGGTCCGGTGGTGCGGCTTTGGAGGCAGGGACGAGCGAATGGGCATCCTCCCGGTGCGGAAGCTGTGCGATTGGCGCTGGCACGATCGGGGTATAAGAAACTGATTCTGGACCGCGCCAGCCGCACGGCTCAGTTGACGGCCGCGGGCATGATGCTCGACCTCGGGGCGATTGCGAAAGGCTACGCGGCGGACGAAGCGCTGGCGGTCCTTCGGAGGAATGGAATGACCCGCGCGCTGGTCGCGGCGAGTGGCGACTTAGCGATCGGAGACGCGCCTCCGGGGCAGGCCGGCTGGCGGGTGGGCACAGGCTGTTCCGATGCGTCCGAGAGCGTGCTGACGTTAAGCAATACGGCGGTCTCGACGTCCGGGGACACGGAGCAGTACCTGGAATCGGGCGGTGTACGCTACTCGCACATCATCGATCCAAAGACGGGAAGGGGCTTGGTAAAGCGGAGTTGCGTCACGGTGATCTCCGACTTCGGCATCCACGCCGACAGTCTGGCGACGGCGGCCAGCGTCCTGAGCGAGCGGCAGGGGCCGGAGGCGGCGCTGACGTTTATCAACCGTCATGTGCCTGCGACAGGGCGAATTGGAAAGTTTTGAGTAATATCCCTGAGAACTTCTCCCTGTACTAGTACCTCATACCTTAAGGCATCTCTAAAACTGGTGGGGTAACCATGGACAGTAACCTTCGGGCGCGTTTCGAAACGGGCGTGCAGTATCTTCTTGGCAGGCGTCTCGAATCAGCGGAGGTGTCGGGGGCTACCGATCGCGTTTTTGTAGCGGTGGAAAGCGCCATCGCGAAGGACGAATCTCTTCTCGCGGGCGATCTTCCCGGGTTAATTCGAAAGGCGATCGACGTCGAGTCGGTTTGCCGGAAGCCTATCAGCCGCGTTTCCTGCAGTCCGCAAAAAGCGCTCACGGCACGCTTGTCTCAGCTCAAGCCCAAAGAACTGAGTGCCCTGCGCGCATACTACTCCGGCAAGGGGGAAGCCCCGGCGATCGCGTCGGAATTGCGAAAGGGGTTCCTGCACAAGGGGACTTTGATCGAGTTCGAAAAGATCGCATAGCCAGCGCATACCCGCGTGCCATAATCGGCATGTGGAAATCACCTGGCTCGGGCACGGCACGTTCCAATTCGTACTTCCGTCGGGCGAGACGCTAGTCCTCGATCCGTGGACGGATGGCAACCCTTCCTATCCCAAGAAACACACGTTCTCGAAGATTGACACCATACTGATTTCGCACGGCCACTTCGACCACATCCA
>JANYJA010000155.1 GCA_025358575.1 Terriglobia bacterium | reverse complement strand
ACTCAATAATCTAATCGTGGGCAGGAAGGGGAAGTCACACGGTGCCCGGCGGCTGCCCATGCAAAAACGAGGGTTTGGACTCCATTTGGACTCCGGTGAAGGGGTTTTTTGAGGGGCGGGGGCCGTAAGTGTTTGAAATATTTTGGTGGACCTGAAGGGATTCGAACCCTTGACCTCTTCCATGCCATGGAAGCGCGCTCCCAACTGCGCCACAGGCCCATCTTTTGGTGACACCCATATCTTAACACCTTAGAATGATTAGATGTGTCATTTGCGCCGATTCGCCACGCTTGCGGGCCTCTGTCTGGCGCTGCTCTCATTGACTGCGTGCTTGACCCGCCGCCGGCTGATCACGCGGCAAGGAGCCAAGCCCGATCGAACCTTAGCCACCGCTTCCAAAGAGCAACTTCTGAAGCGCGTGAGCGACCTCTATGCGAGCACGCAATCGTTCAATGCCACCGTCGATCTCACGCCCGCCGTTGGCAGCGTCTACAAAGGCGAAATCACCGAATATAAAGATGTGCGAGCTTATATCCTTTTCCGCGCGCCCGATAGCATTCGCATCATTGGGCAGTATCCGGTGATTCGGGGCACGGCATTTGATATGACGTCCAGTGGCCCGCTGTTCCGGCTGTATATTCCGTCCAAGAACCGGTTCATTGAAGGCCGCGAGGATTCGCCTCTCTCAAAAACGAATCAGCTCGAAAATTTGCGGCCGGAAGCCTTTCTGAATGCGATGCTGATCCGTCCGCCCGATCCGAAGACGGAACTGCCCGCCCTGGAAGATTTCACCGACGAAAGCAATGCATTCTACATACTGCATATAGTCGGCAAGAATCCGGATGATTCGCTCATGATCAAGCGCAATATCTGGTTCGACCGTCTGTCGCTGCGTATTGTGCGCCAGGAGGCCTTCGACGCGGCGGGTTCCATCTTGAGCGATACACGCTACTCCGACTGGCAGTCCTACGGTGGCATTCCATTTCCAGCGGGAATCGATATCAATCGGCCGAGAGACGGCTATGGAGTGGTGGTGCGGGTCGTCAAAATCGAAATGAATCCAAAACTGACTGACGATAAGTTCACACTAGAGCAGCCAGAGGGCTCGCAACTGGAAGTTTTGGGCGCGGCCAAGAGCGACAAGAAGTGATTTCTAAACTGGTGATTGAGAACGTGAAGCACCGGCCCATGCGGTCGATGCTGAGCATCCTGTTGATTGGGGTTCCGGTCACGCTGATCCTGACATTAGTCGGGCTGAGTCAGGGAATCATCGAAGAATCCGCGAAGCGCTCGCGGGGCGTGGGGGCGGACATTATTGTGCGGGCGCCGGGGACATCCATGCTCTCTTTTAGCGGCGCTCCGCTGCCCGAAGAACTGGTTCCGATGCTCGCGAAATGGCCGCATGTGAAGCTTGCGACGGGAACTATGAACCACGGCGCGGGCGGCCTTCTGGAAATTGTCACGGGCATTGATGTCGACGCGTTCAACAAGATGAGCGGCGGATTCACGTTCCTCGAAGGACACACCTTCGAGCGGCCCGACGACATTGTGATCGATCAATATTATGCCCGGCAGCGGAAGGTTCACGCGGGGGATACGACCGAACTTTTGAACCGCCCGTGGCATGTGGCCGGAGTAGTCGCGCCGGGGAAACTCTCGCGAATCTTCTTACCCATCAAGATTCTGCAGGACCTCACCGCGAACCGGAACCGCATCAGCCAAGTGTATTTAAAGGTGGACGATCCGAAAAATATTCCTTTGGTGGTGAGCAGCCTAAAGTCTAAGCTGGGCGACGAGTATCCAATCATGCCGATGGAGCAGCTGATCTCGTTGACGTCGGTCGACAATGTGCCGGGGCTGCGTCCATTCATCAACGTGATCGTGGGGATTGCGGTGATAATTGCGTTTGCGGTAGTCTGCCTCTCCATGTATATGGCGGTGCTGCAGCGAACGCGCGAGATCGGAATTCTGAAATCGCTCGGCGCCTCGAAATGGTTTATCTTGCAAATCATTTTGGCGGAAGCGCTTTTCCTGGGATTCGGCGGGACGGCGCTGGGCATCCTGCTCAGTTTCGCGACGCGCGCGCTGCTGGCAGTTTTCGTGCCGGCGTCCCTGCCCCAGGCGATTGTGCCCGAGTGGTGGCCAATTGCGGGGTTGATTGCCGTTGGGGCGGCGCTGTTGGGCGGGCTTTATCCAGGGCTAACAGCCGCGCGGCAGGACCCGATCGAGGCTTTGGCGTATGAATAAGTCAATCATTTCGATCCAAGACTTGCGCAAGGTTTATCACGTCGGCAAGGTGGATATAGAGGCGCTGCGGGGTGTCGATTTGGAAGTGCCGGCCGGCCAGTTTCTGTCAATCGTAGGGCCTTCGGGATCGGGTAAATCGACGCTGTTCCATATTATTGGCGGGTTGACTCCGCCTACCTCGGGCACCGTCCGCGTGGCCGACCAGGACTTGGCGGCGCTTACCGACAGCGGGCGCACAAACCTTCGGAAAAAATCGGTGGGTTTCGTGTTTCAGAAATTCAATCTGCTTCCGAATCTCACGGCAGCGGATAATATCGCCGTTGCGAAGCACATCTCTGGCACGGCGAATGGCAACGATCAGGAATTTGAAAAAGTGCTCGAGCTGCTGGGTATCTCGCGTCGTTTAAATCACAAGCCGAGTTCGCTTTCGGGTGGGGAGCAACAGAGAGTCGCAATCGCGCGCGCGATTGTGAATCGCCCGGCGATCCTGCTGGCTGATGAGCCCACTGGTAATCTGGATACTGAAAATTCACAGGCGGTGCTAACGCTTCTCCGCGACTTGAACAACCGCCTTGGACAAACCATTTTGATGATCACGCACAATCCCGAAGCCGCAACTTTCGGCGACCGGACGGTCCACATGCGCGATGGGCGCGTGAGCGTGTGAAATCGCTCATTATAAGAGTGACACTTGAGTCCACAACACGCCATGATCCAAAGATCGGCACAGAGAGTTTTTGGAACGCTCAGGGTTCAAAGCTAATTGCATCCCAATTGGAAGACAAGCCTCTAGAATGATGACAAGTCGAGTCAAGATGGCCCAAGTCGCGACTGAGATGGTCGCCCAACCGCTAGTTTCTGATCGCGTTCTGGTTTCAACCGCTTCGCCGCTCGCGACATCGGTCGCTCTATTCGTTGCGGACGTGATTGCGGTGCTGCTCGCGCGCGGGCTGGCACTCGTTTTCTGGAGCTGGGTTCATCCCGCGATCGGACTGGAGCAAGACTTTGCGATTTGGCTTTCCGTGGCGTTCTTGCCCATGGTTTATGCGGGTCTCGGTCTTTACGCGGCGGGCAATTTGGGACCGGTGGAAGAGCTGCGCCGCATCACCCTCGGCACCGTTCTGGTGTCGCTGATCATGACGGCGACCAACTTCTTCGTGCGCGACATCAACGGCTATTCGCGCGGTTTGTTTATTTCTTCGCTGGTTCTAATCGCTATTCTGGTGCCCCTGAACCGCGCATTTTTTCGATATCTTTATGCCAGCAAACCTTGGTGGGGGATTCCGGTGCTGGTGCTGGGCGCGGGGAAAACGGCGACCCTGGTTATCGAGAGCTTGCGGCGTCAGCCTGGCCTCGGGCTGAAACCGGTGGTCTGCCTGGATGACGACGAATCCAAGCATGGAGAGTGCTCGGGTGTGGCCGTCGCGGGTTGCCTTGACCGCGCGCCGGAGCTGGCTCGCGAACTGAAGATTCGCCATGCGCTAGTGGCGATGGCAGGCGTGGAGCGTGAAAAACTGGTCCACGTGATTGAGCACTGGGGCGCTACGTTTAGCCATCTTACGGTGATTCCGAATCTCTTTGGGATTGCAACTTTGTGGGTGACCACGCGAGATTTAGGCGGCATCCTGGGGCTGCAGGTTCGCCAGAATCTGTTGAGCCCGATGAACCAGTGGCTCAAGCGTGTGATGGACGTAGTCATGGGAACGCTCATCGGAGTGATCGCATTGCCGATCGTGGGGCTGGCGGCGCTGTGGATCAAGCTGGTCAGCCGGGGGCCGGCTTTTTACTATCAGGACCGCGAAGGCGAGAACGGCGAAACCATTCGAATTCGCAAGCTGCGGACAATGTATCCGAATTCGGAAGAGTTATTGAAACAGCATCTGCTGCGCGATGGCGCCGCGCGCGAAGAGTGGCAGCATTATTTTAAGCTACGCAGCGATCCGCGGGTCATTCCGGGGATCGGCCGGATTCTGCGGCGCACCAGCCTGGATGAACTGCCTCAAATCTGGATGGTGCTCACGGGAAAGATGAGCTTGGTGGGCCCCCGTCCCTTTCCCAGTTATCACCTGCAAGGATTCGATCCGGATTTTCGTGAGTTTCGCAGAAAGGTTCCGCCCGGGCTCACGGGGTTATGGCAGGTGTCGGCGCGGAGCGATGGCGATTTGAAGGTGCAGGAGATGCTGGACGTTTACTACATCCGGAACTGGTCATTATGGCTAGATATCCACATTCTGGCTCGGACGGTGGGAGCGGTGATACTTCTGAAAGGCGCTTATTAATCGGCCTCTAAAGTTTCACGCGTCTTCGCCGATATACATTTCAAGCAGTTTGAAGTTGGAGCGAGTTCTTCTCCGGCTTACCCCATGGCTTGTGCCCTAAAAAGCACAAGCCCTAGTTCGCTCCAACATTTTCATACCACTTCAGATTTTTTGTGGCCGAACCGATGCAAACGATGTCGGGGTGTCCATCCGCGTTGAGGTCCGTCACCACACAAGACGCCGCAGCCATATCACCGTTGTCGAGGACATATTTTGTCCAGTGCTCCCCGGATTTGTCATCGGGGGCGTAAATATTCACACTGCGCCCTGTACCGCGATAGCCGGCGATTACCCAATCGCCGAGCGTGACGATGGTGTGGCCGTCCACAAGGGATTCGTCAATTATGGTGCGGTTCCAACGCTTCGACGCAGACCGGTAAATTACAACCTGATTGCCGTGCCACGGCTCGATCGCGGCGATGAATCTGCGCTTGCCGATTTGGCTGACGGCGATATCGCTGGCACCGCTGGCACTGATCTCCTCGCGGCACCACGCGCCCGTCTTATCGCAGCGGTACAGATCGATGCCCGAGAAACTCGCGGTCAGGATGGCATCGCGATGCCGACCGTCCCAATCGGTGATGAATATTCCGTGCTGCACGCCTTCGTTGGTGCGGCTGATCTCTTCGCGCTTCCACTCGCCGGGGCGGTAGAAAACCAGCGGGACATGGTCCTGATACGCGGGCGCTTCGGCATTTGGGCCGGTCAACGGCGCGTTGATGAGGACCTTCTTGCCGTCTCCAAACGGATCGGCCCAGCGCAATCGATGCGAAGTGGTGAGGCGGTCAATCTCGCGGATACTCCACGGCTCGCGCGGGTCAACCCGATGATGCAAGACGGAGACGATGCCGATGCTTTTCTTCGCTTCATTGGCGAATTCGTGCGCGAGAACGATCTCGGGGATACCGTCGCCATCGTAGTCCCATGCGGCGAGGTTGATCATGTGGTTAAGGCCGCTGGCTATCACATGACGCGTCCAGGGCCGGTCCGGCGCGCCGGGATTCTCGAACCAGAGCAGATCGTGGAGGCCGCTGGCGAGGACGATCAGGTCCGGCCGCCCGTCTCGGTTTAAATCGGCGACAACAACTTGATAGCCGCCGGTTAAATCCGTGGCGATGGTGTGGGCCACGAACTTCGGTTCCGCCGCGGAGAGCAGAGCCGCGCACGTGGCGCCAACCAGAGTCGGGATTCGCACGTGTCAAGTATAAGCCGCGGCTTTGATCAACTGATCGGCATGCTTAACAGCTTCGGGCGTGAGCTTGTGGCCGGATAACATGCGCGCGATTTCAGTTCTGCGAGCTTCGTCGGAAAGCTCTTCCATGCGTGTGACCGTGCGTCCCGCGGCTTCGCTTTTCTCAACGCGGTAGTGGTGGTCGGCGAAGCAGGCGATCTGAGCGAGATGCGTGACGCAAAGCACTTGGTTGCCCGCGGCAAGTTTTCGGAGACGCCGGGCAACTCCTTCGGCCGCACTGCCGCCTATGCCGGTATCTACCTCATCGAAAACCAGCGTGCGCGCGGGGCCGTGGTTCGGGTCGGCGCCGACCAGGCATGTCTTCAGCGCCAGGGCGATGCGCGAGATTTCACCGCCGCTGGCAATCTTGTCCAGAGGGCGCGGCTCTTCGCCGACATTGGGCGAAACCAGAAACCGGACCGCATCGCGACCCGTTTCCGACCACGTCCCGGGCTCGACGGTGATTCGGAAAACGGTGCGTTCCATAGCCAGGGCCGCCAGTTCTTTTTCCACTCCTTTGGAGAGTGCGGCGGCGGCTTTCTGACGAATCCCCGTTAACCTTTCGGCGGCGGATTCATAGTCGCGGGCTAGCGTGTCGCGCTGTTTCTTGAGACGGTCGAGAGTTTCGCCGGCATTTTCGACAGCTTCAATTTGGCCGCGCACCGCAGCCGCAAATTCAAGGATTTGCTCGACCGTGCCTCCGTACTTACGCTTGAGTTTCTCGATTGCCGCGAGGCGCGATTCTACTTCTTCCAGACGAGCCGGGTTCGCTTCCAAATGCCCGAGGTAATCGCGGAGTGTATACGACGCTTCCTGGATTGCGATTACCGCGGGCTCGAGAGTTTGGCGGATTTCGCCGAGCCCGGAATCGATGCGCGCCAGTTCATCCAGTTTCTTCGCCGCCAGACGCACTAGCGCGTAGGCGGATTCGGGGGCATCGTAAAGCGCGGCGAAGGCGGCCTCGGTGTTTTCGAGCAGCCGGCCCATGTTGAGCTGCACGCGGCGTTCCTCTTCGAGCGCGACATCTTCGCCCGCTCGCAGCGTGGCGGATTCTATCTCTTTGCGCTGAAAACTCCAGAGATCGAGCAGCCGCAATTTTTCCTGCTCAGTGTTTTCCATCGCCGCTATTTCGGTCCCCACGGCGAGCCAGCGGCGATATAGATCGCGCGTTTCGGACAGCAGCTCGGGTGCGCGCGCGTGGGCGTCGAGCATGGTGAGTTGCGCGTCGGCGACGTAGAGAAGCTGCTGATCGTGCTGGCCGTGAATGTCGCCAAGATGCGGAGCGAGATCTTTGAGAAGCGCGGCGGAGACGGGCCGGGTGCCGACGTACGCGCGCGATTTGCCGCTGGCCAGAATCTCTCGTTCGATCAGAAGCTCGCCATCTTCGAGTTCAATTCCGGCGGGCTCCAGCAAGGCACGCAAAGCGGGATTGTCGCGGAGCTCGAAGCGTCCGGTAATGCGTGCCCGATTTTCGCCGGAGCGAATCATGTCCGATGAGGCGCGAGCACCGAGCAGCAGGCCGAGAGCATCGACCACAATGGACTTACCGCTTCCCGTTTCGCCCGTCAGAAGATTCAGACCCGCGTGGAACTGCGCACGCAGCCGGTCGACAACGGCGTAGTTCTCCACAGCCAGTTCGAGGAGCATCCGTTGTGATTATAGAGCCACAACTAATAAAACAATCCAACCGCAATTTGTTTTATTGAGCGTAAACTAAAGATGAAGTTACCGCGTCTTATAATGGTCGTTGAACAGGAGCGTTCTTGCAATCGGACTACTGGGACATGGTGGGAAAAACGCCCCCGCTGAATTTGGCTATCCTTCTAATATTATTGGCGTTTTCAATTTTTTCCTGGACTATCATCTTTTCTAAATGGAGCGCTATCCGCAAAGCCCGCGCGGCGGATGCGCGTTTCCTGCGCGCGTTTCGCAAGGCCAGCGGCCTCGAAGCGGTGATGGTGGCTAGCGAGCAGTTCCGGCCTTCCCCACTGGTTTCGGTATTCGATTTCGGTTACGAGGAGATCGATCGCCAGGTGAAGCAGCGCGGCAGCGTCAACAACAAGCTTTCCGTCGAACGAACACTTCAATTGGGCGCGAGTGAAGAGATCGCAAAACTGGAACACAACATGAGCTGGCTGGCGACCACCGCATCGGTGTCGCCGTTCATCGGCTTGCTGGGGACCGTAATGGGCATCATGCGATCGTTTCATGGGCTGGGTGAGCAGGGCGCGGTGAGTTTGCGCGCGGTCGCGCCGGGTATATCGGAAGCGCTGATTGCGACGGCTGTGGGGCTCGCCGCGGCGATCCCGGCGGCAATCTTCTATAACCACTTTGGCTCGATGATCCGCCAGATGGGCGCGCGCATGGACGATTTTTCACTCGAGTTCCTGAATATGACGGAGCGCGGTTTCAGCGACTGATGGCACTTTTGGTCAATGGCGCTGGCAGCCGGCGCTTCAGGGGAAGCCCGGCGATCTCCGAGATCAACGTCACCCCATTCGTCGATGTGCTGCTGGTGCTGCTGATTATCTTCATGATCACGGCGCATGTGATGGAGTTTGGTATAGACGTGGATGTGCCGAAAGTATCGAAAGTGCGCGACAGCGCTAAAGACCTGCCGGTGGTCAATATCACCAAGGATGGTTCGATCTTTCTGAACAAGGACGCCGTGAATATTAACGAGCTGCCACAAATCCTGCATGAGCGTTTCAGCGGCAACCAGGCCGTGTATCTGCGAGCCGACAAAGACACTCCATGGGGCATTGGCGCGCAGGTGATGAGCGCGCTTGGGGATGCCAAGTTCAACGTGAGCGTGGTGACGCAGCCGCTCGACGAGACGGGACGGAGATAGTGCCGGGCCACGCCGACATCCTCGACCGGCCCGAGCCTCTGGCTAAGCCGTTCGCGGGATCGCTGGTGGTGCATGGGTCTGTAATTGCAGCGCTGCTGCTGTCGGCTATTTTCCACTCCAAGACGAATGATTTTGGCGATCCGCACCCGGGTGCCGGCACCGTGGGAATCACCACGGTAAAGACACTACCGGTGCCGACGCGCTCGGGGCCTATCAACCGGCTGGCAAGCGATACCGAGAGCGTGGTGCCAGAGGCTCCGCCGGAACCGAAGCGGCTTCAGAAGATGGAGATTCCGGATCCGAAAGCGATTCAACTGCCGTCGCGCGATGCGCTGCGGAAGCCAGTGCCCGATACCACCTCGCCGAGTAAGTACCGTCCGCCGCACGACTATCGCAAGAACCAGCTCTATAGCGCGTCGGCCCCGGCTATGGTGACGCCGGATATGGGAATGCCGGGCGACAACGGAATTGGAGTGGGGCCGAATTCAACGCTAGGCAATCGATTTGGGGCTTATCTGGCGCAGGTTCGCGATCGGGTGGCGTCCAAGTGGAACACGGGCGACGTGCATTCGCGCAGCGCGATTCCGCGGGCTACCGTGACGTTCACAATTCTGCGCGATGGCACGGTGCAAAATCCGCGGCTCACGCAAACCAGCGGCAATTATGCGCTGGATATTTCGGCACGCCGCGCGGTGCTCGATGCCAACCCGCTGCCGCCGCTTCCAGGCGCCTTCGAGAAGGATTCAGCGGTCATCGAATTCTGGTTTCAATTAAAGCAATGAACAAAATATTTTACGGATTCTTAGTGGTGCTGACGGCCGCCGGTGTTTGGAGTGTGCAGGGACAGGACGCGCGCATCGGCGTGGTCGTGAGCGGCGAGAAGCCGGCGATTGCGATTGTGGATTTTCGCGGAACCGGCGGCGCCCAACCCCTGATGAGCTCCTTCAACGGGACATTGTTCGAGGATGTGCAGGGTTCGGGATTGCTGCGGGTGGTTTCAAAGAGCATGTACCCCTTGCAGAATCCGCAACGGCCTGAGGATTTCAAGCCGTCGAGCGGACAAGGCATGGCGATGCTGGATTGGGCGCGTCCTCCCGTCTCCACAAACTATCTTGCGTTCGGCTACACGGCGGAGCAGGGCGGACAGTTGATCCTTTACGGATATCTATACAATGTCAGCCAGAATAATCTGCAAAGCGCGCAAGTTATCGGCAAACGCTACTTCGGGACGCTCGACGACGACGGCGCCAGGAAGGTGGCGCATGAATTTGCGGCCGACATCATTGCGCAATTCGGCGGCGGGTCGCTGGTAGGCAGCCGCATTTTTTTCGTTTCGGACCGCACCGGCGCGCGCGAAATCTGGTCGATGGATTACGATGGCTCGAATCAGAAGCAGATGACGTTTTATAAGTCCCTGGCGATCATGCCGGCCATTTCGCCAGACGGCGCGAGGCTGGCTTTCACCAACTTCGCTAAAGGGACGCCTCGCATTACGCTGATCTCAACCGAGACCGGCCGCTCGCTGCCTTTTTATAACCAGGAAGCTTCGCTAAACACGACACCGAGTTTTTCCCCAGATGGAAAGCAGCTTTATTATGCGTCGTCGGCGAGCGGGTACGCTCAGATTTACGTCGCGAATGTCGATGGCAGTGGTTTGCGAAGAATCTCGAATTCGCATGCCATTGAAGTTGAGCCGAAGGTGAATCCGAAAACGGGCAACGATTTAGTATTTGTCTCGGGGCGATCGGGCCCGCAACAGATCTATCGCATGAATTCCGAAGGCGCGGATGTGGAGCGCCTGACCAACGGGGAAGGCGAGGCATCGAACCCGGCTTGGCATCCGGACGGCCAGCACATTTTGTTCGCGTGGACGCGCGGATACGCGACAGGCGCTTTCAATGTCTTTACAATGGATGTTGCCACCAGACAGTTCAATCAACTGACATCCGGCGCGGGTCGCAACGAGAACCCAAGCTGGGCGCCGGATGGGCGGCATCTGGTATTTATGTCGACCCGGAGCGGCTCGCCGCAGATCTGGACCATGCTGGCGGACGGAACTCAAGTCGCGAAGCTTACCACCAAAGGATCGAATCGGTTTCCGGTCTGGGGAAAGTAAGTTTCGGAAAAACAATTTCTGGAGGAATTTGAATGTTGACGAAATATAGACGCGGGATCATTCTGGTAGGGCTCGGACTGGCGATGGTCGCCGCCGGATGCAAGAAGAAGGTGAAGATCACTCCGCCTCCCCCGGCGCCAACCGTAACGCAGCCGGTTGAGGCCCCGACCGCCAAGGCGGCCGTGCTGGAATTTTCCGTGGAACCGACGACAATCGAACGCGGTCAATCGGCGTTATTGCGATGGTCGGTGAGCAACGCGAACAACATCAGCCTCGATAACGGCATTGGCGTGGTCCCCGCGAACGGGACGCGCAAGGTGATCCCGAGCGAAACCACCACCTATACGCTGCGGGCTTCGGGTCCCGGCGGCGAAGCCATGGCGACAACCACGGTGACGGTCACGGCTCCAGCGCCGCCTCCGCCTCCCGCCAATGCGACGCCAACGGGCACGATGGAGCAGCGGCTGCAAACCGAAGTCGGCGACGCTTATTTTGACTATGACAAGGGTGACATTCGCGATGACGCGCGCGCCGTCCTGGCCAAAGACGCCGACGCGTTAAAGAGTATTTTCGCGGCCTTCCCCAGTGCGACAGTTGTTGTGGAAGGGCACTGCGATGACCGCGGATCGGCGGAGTACAATCTCGGTCTTGCGGACCGGAGAGCGACGGCGGCGAAGGATTTTCTTGCGCAGTTGGGAGTGCCAGCGGACAAACTGAAGACGGTCAGCTACGGCAAGGAACGGCCCCAGTGCACGGAAGCGTCGGAGGATTGCTACCAGAAAAATCGCCGAGCGCATTTTGCGCCAGCACAGTAGACGCGTTGTGCCCGAGGGCCAGCGGGGAGACTAGATGACACGTAAGCGGTGCGGAATTTCGATCCTGATACTTGCAGCGGCGGTGACGCAATCCGTTGGGTCGGCGGCCAACAAAGAGACGATCGAGTTGCAGCGCGACGTCGCGCAGTTGCAAGATGAGGTGCGCACGCTGCAGCGGTCCTTTGACGAGCGCATGGCGGCGTTGCAGGTGTTAATGCAGCAGACCTTGGACAACACTAACAAGGCGAGCGCATCGGTGGCGGTGCTGGACAATGCACTACGCGAACGCATGGCGTCGCAAGAGGCCAAAGTAGTAGGCCCGGTGGCGGGCGTGGGAACCAAGCTCGACGCCATGACGAATACGGTGCAGGACCTGCAAGGGGCGGTGAACGATTTGACGTCGCGCATGGGAAAGATTCAGCAGCAACTGGTCGATATCTCGACCGCGCTGCGAACCATGCCGGCTCCATCCGCTCCGCCGATCACATCGTCAATTCCGCAAGCTGCGAGTCCGGCGGGCAGGCCGCCGGTCGAAGCTGGCGTTCTGTATCCGAGCGCCGTAAGCGATATGACCAGCGGCAAGTATGAGCTGGCCCTGGGAGAGTTTCAGGATTATTTGAAGTACTACGGCAATACGGATTTGGCGCCAAACGCGCAGTTTTATATCGGCCAGGTGCATTACTCGCAAAGCAAGTTTGACTTGGCGATCGCGGATTTCGACGCCGTGCTGGAACAGTATCAAGACAATATCAAGACCCCTGACGCGCATTTCATGAAAGGTAAGGCGTTGTTCCAGATCCATCAACGCGATAAGGCAGCGAAGGAATTTCAGGCCATCCTGGAGAAGTTTCCGCGCAGCGGCGTGGCGGCCAATGCGCGCGCCCAGTTAAGAGAGATGGGGTTGAATCCTGCTGCCGCGACGGCCTCAACGGCACCGAAGCCGCGGCGCCGGCGTTAGCGGCGAGTGAAGTCATGCGGAACCGGCTGCGGATTCTGCTGCTAGCAAGTTGCACTGCGATACAAGCGGGGGACTTTCCGAGAGAGTTGAACGCGTTCATCGGCACCGCGCCCACGATTGACGGCGTGATTGCGCCTGGCGAGTGGGACGACGCCACGCAATTCACCGGCCTGGGCTGGGTTCCGCAGTTTTCGAAGACCACCGATGCGAAGGATCTCTCGGTGCGCGGGTACGTGAAGCACGACGACAAACGCCTATATTTCGCCTTCGATGTGACTGATGATGTGTTATACGGAATCGACACGCCGCGCTGGCTCCCCGATGAAAATCTGAAGGCGCATCAACTCACGCGAGAGGGATTTCCTTGGTTCGGCGATGAGATGGAGCTATTGATTAACGCGTCGAATCGGTGGTCGGGAACCGAAGACGCGGCGGGCGATGGCTCTTCGTGGCAGATGGTTTGCAATCTGACCAAGTCGCGGCTTGGGGGCATTGGAAAGGGTGGACTGCTGGAAGGTGAGCCGCGAAGCAGCGCCAAGGCTTGGGCCACCTACCAGAGATGGATTCTATCCGGAGCACAGCAAGCGGCGGCGCGCGTGAAACCGGGCGGTCACGGCTATGTGATCGAGTGGGCCGTGAGCTTCAATCCCTGTCTGGAGGTGTCGCCGGGCGGCTTCTATTCAACTGCGATGGGCGATCGCGCGATGGGGATGAATATCGCGCTAGGCGATCTGGACGAGAAGGCGCGCGGCCAGGGGAACTTCGGAAATTTTCATCACGAAGACTGGTTCGCCGGAGCTAAGGACACGCGCACGCAATTGCGGCAATGGGGGACCTTGTGGATTCGCAACCGGCCCCGCTGACCACTTACGAGCAACTCGCGAAGGCGATTGATCACGCGATTGTGAGGCCCGAGCTCACCGAACAGCAGGTTACGGCGCACTGCGAGATGGCAAAATCGTACGGGGTGGGCTGCGTCATCGTGCGACCCTGCGATCTCGATATCGTGCTGCGCTTGATGGCAGGCAGCGGCGTGACGGTCGGAAGCGTCGCCGGTTTCCCGCACGGCGATGGAAACACGGCGACGAAACTCTATGAGACGCGCGATCTGTTGCGCCGCGGGGCTCGCGAGATCGATTTTGCGATTAACATAGCGAAGCTGCTCTCGCGGCAATTCCAGTATGTCGAGCTGGAATTACTGCAAGCGGCGGAAGCTTGTCACAAAGAAGGCGCGAGCCTGAAAGTGATCTTCGAGAACGCTTATCTCAACGATGAGATGAAGATTGTGGCGTGCCGCATGTGTTCCCGCGCGGATGCGGATTTTGCCGTCACGTCCACTGGGTTTGCTCCGCATGGCTATACCCCAGCGGATGTCACCATGATGCGGGCAAAGCTTCCCGACGACATCGGAGTCAAAGCGGCGGGAGGCATTCGGACCCTCGCGGATGCCCTCGCGGTTCATCGGTTAGGGTGCGCCCGAATCGGCACCACCGCGACAGCGGCAATTCTGGACGAATGGAAAACGCAGTTGCGGGAAGCGGCAGAGAGCCCTTCCGAAGTTAGCTGATATCCTAAGTACCTCATCGGGGCGAATGGTTCGGAAAAAATCACTCCCAAGAATCTGCATCGCATTGGGCCTGCCCAACGTGGCGACGCTGCTGGATCATGCCAGACGCGAAGCGGATGCGGGCGAAACATTTCTGGAGTTCCGCCTGGATTATTTGGACTCACCCGAGGCCGGTGCCGCGGCCATTAGCGCGTTTCTGAAAGAGAGGCCGGATTGCACCGTGCTCGCGACCTGTCGGCGTCATCAGAATCACGGGAAATTTAATGGCGGGATGGATGAGCAGTTGCGCGTCCTCGATTTAGCGGTACAGTACGGCGCTCATGCCATCGATGTCGAGATTGAAACCGCTGAGCCAATGGAGGAAAAACTTGGGGCCTTTCGCGGGCGCACGCAGCTCATAATTTCTTATCATAATTTTGAAACGACGCCTCCGATCGACAAGATCGTAAAACGGCTGACGCGTATTCCGGCGGACGCGTACAAGCTGGTGACTACCGCTCGCAAGCCATCCGATACGGGGCGCATTCTTGCCGCCAGCCGCCTGAGCCCGCGCGTGCCCCTGATTGTGCTGGCCATGGGGGAGATGGGTTTTCCGAGCCGCGTTCTTTCACCCGCATTCGGCGGCATTTTTACCTACGCCGCGCCCATTTCCGCCGAAGGCACCGCCGCGGGGCAGGTCAGCGCCAAGCAACTACGCACTCTGTATCGGGTGGAGAAATTCACGCGGCAAGCCAAGGTGTATGGCGTGATTGCCGACCCGGTGAGGCACTCTATCTCGCCGGCGGTGCACAATCGCGCTTTCCAGTCGAAGCGCATTGACGCGGTGTACCTGCCCTTTTTGCTGCCGCCCACGCAGTTGCGCGATTTCTTTGAATTCGCCAACGCGACACCCATTACGGGGTTCAGCGTTACCATTCCTCACAAACAGAAAGTGCTGCGGTATCTGGATGTTGTGGACCCGCTGGCACGGCGCATTGGGGCGGTGAACACGGTTTGGAAGCGCGCCGGCAAATGGCGCGGAACCAATACCGACTCGGCGGGGGTGCTCGGGCCGATGGGTAAGCACTTGCGAGTAAACAGGAGTTCCGTGCTGATCGTGGGCAACGGAGGTGCCGCGCGCGGTGCCGCGTGCGCGCTGGCCGATGCGGGCGCGAAGATTTCGGTGGTCGGCAGAAATCCCGATCGCGTGCGGCTGCTGGCGCGAAGTTGCGGCGGCGAAGGCATTTCGAAGCAGCAGGCGGAGTGCCGGCATTTCGACGCCATGGTGCATGCCACGCCGATAGGTATGTTTCCCAGGTCGGAGGATTGTTTCTTCGATGGCGCAATTCCAGCGGATCTGGTATTCGACATGGTGTACAACCCGCTCGAAACGCAATTGATCCAACGTGCGCGGGAGCAGGGCAAGCAGGTGATCCGCGGTCTGGAAATGTTCGTGGAGCAGGCAGTGCGGCAGTTCGAGATTTGGACCGGCGAAACCGCGCCGCGAGCGGTCATGGAGAAGGCAGCTCTCGAAGCCCTAACGCAGAAGGCGAGCGAGAACCACATGGAGCAAAAAATATGAAGCAGAAGTGGACTCGGCGCGAGATCGCGCGCTGGGGACTGGCTATTCCGGTGCTTTTTTCGCGGACTGGCGTGAACGCGCAAACTGCCGCCGCAGCCGACGCGGCAACCGATCCGTTCGCGAAAGCGCGCGCCGGGAATAAAGCTCATTCCGAGACGCTGGCGAAGATCGAGATGCCCATGTCGACCGAGCCGGCATTCGTATTCCGAGCATGAAGAAGAAAATTGAGTACACCGACGATCTTTTCTTCTCGACGATCACGGAACTGAGTGCCAAGCTAAAGGCGCGCGAGATCTCAGCCGTCGAGCTGACGCATGCGTTCGCCGATCGCGTGGAGCGTTTGGGCCCGACGTACAACGCGCTGGCCTTGCCCATGCGCGAGTACGCCGTGAAACGCGCCAAGCTAGTGGATCAGGACTTGAAGCGCGAGCGATTTCGCGGAGCCTTGCAGGGGATTCCTTTCGGCGCGAAAGATTTGCTTAGCGTTGCCGATCTTCCCACGACGTGGGGCGCGAAGCCGTACGCGACGCGGACGTTTCCTTATACGGCCACCGTGCTGAACAAGCTGGAGAAGAGCGGCGCGCTGCTCACGGCGAAGCTGGCAATGGTGGAACTGGCGGGGGGCGGCGGTTATCGGATCGCCGGGGCTTCGATGTTCGGGCCGGGGATGACGCCGTGGAACCGGGCGAACTGGTCGGGGGGATCGTCGAGCGGCTCGGGCAGCGCGGTAGCGGCGGGATTGGTGCCATTCGCGCTGGGATCCGAAACATCGGGATCGATTCTGACGCCGTCGGCTTACTGTGGGGTCACGGGGCTGCGTCCCACCTATGGACTGGTGAGCCGCTACGGAGCGATGGCGCTCTCCTGGACCATGGATAAGGTTGGACCGATGTGCCGCAGCGCCGAAGATTGCGGCCTGGTGCTCCAAGCCATTGCAGGCACGGATTCCAATGACCCCGCTTCGGCCAAGAAGAGCTTCTACTACACGCCGCAATACGCGCGGAAATTTTCGGATTTGCGCGTGGGCTTCGCGCCGGTGGATTTTGCGGAGTGGGCGATGCCCTCGGCGCGAGCGGCCTTTGACGAGGCGCTCGGCGTGGTGCGGCAGATGGGCGTGCAAATGGTGGAAACGAAGTTGCCGGATTATCCATACAGCGCACTGACCAGCACCATTATTTCGTCGGAGGAAGGTGCCATCTTCGAGCCGCTGGTGCTGAGCGGGAAAGCGGAAGAGTTGGCGGACCCGGCCCAGGCCGCGGGCTTGCGCGCGAGTTTGGAAATTCCCGCGAAGGATTATCTGAAGGCGATGCGGCTGCGGTCACTGGTGCAGCGCGATTTCCGGCGATTGTTCGCCGATATCGATGTGCTGCTGGCACCCACGCGGTTCAGCACGGCACCGGTGATCGCCGAGCCGCTGGATAAGAACGACGATGCGCCGGTGCCGAGCGAGCCCGGCTTTTCCAAGCTCATCTCCGCGGGCAACCTCGCGGGACTGCCCGCGCTATCGATGCCGTGCGGCTTTGTCGACGGCCTGCCCATCGCATTGCAAGTTGTGGGCGTGCCGTTTTCCGAGAACACGCTGATCGCGGTGGGACGCGAATTTCAAAAGCGGACCGCCTGGCACCGTAAGCGCCCCGTCACGGGATGATTTCCTACCAAACGCGGCACGCCTTTTGGCTGACCATCGGCTGACCGGCGTTGCATCCGAAAGCGCTTGCGAATTCGGACATATTTTGTACGCTCCCGTTAACGCGGTACTGGGCGAGGGAGTGCGGGTTCGTCTGAGCTTGCAGGCGCTTGGCTTCGTCACGTATGTTGGTGCACCACACTTGCCCCCAACCGAGGAAGAAGCGTTGCGCAGGCGTGAAGCCGTCAATCTCGGACGTGCTCTTGCCGGCGAGGTCCTTCATCAGCGCCATGTAGGCAATGCGTAACCCGCCGTTGTCGGCCGCGTTCTCGCCGAGCGTCAGCTTACCGTTCAGCTTCACGTCATCCACGGCGGTAAAACCTGAATATTCGTCCACGATGCACGCGGAGCGGGTCAGGAAGGCATCTGCATCCTTAGGTGTCCACCAGTCACTCAAGTTGCCCTTGGCGTCGAACTGGCGGCCTTCGTCATCGAACCCGTGCGTCAGTTCATGCCCGATGACCGCGCCTACTCCGCCGAAGTTTACGGCATCGTCTAGTTTGCTGTCATAAAATGGCGGCTGTAGAATTCCCGCCGGGAAGTTGATATTGTTCATCTGGGGATCGTAGTAGGCATTCACGGTCGGCGGCGACATCCCCCACTCCAGCCGGTCAACCGGCTTGCCGATCTTGGCCAACTGCCTCTTAAATTCGAATTCATTGGCGCGATCCGAGTTTCCCAGCGCATCGCCGCGCACAACCTTCAACGCGGAATAATCGCGCCACTTCTCCGGGTAACCGATTTTGTTGGTGATTCCATGCAGTTTCTCCAGCGCCTTCACCTTAGTTTCCGGAGTCATCCAATCCAGCCCTTGAATGTCGGTGGCCAATGCGTCTTCAAGCTGGTGGACCATTCTTAAGGTGTGCGCTTTGCCTTCCGCGCCGAAAGTTTTTTCGACGTAGGCCTGGCCCAGCGCTTCGCCCAAGTCGCCATCGGTGTAGTCGACACATCGTTTCCAGCGGGGGCGCAGTTCCTTGGCTCCGGTAAGTGTCTTGCCGTAGAAATCAAAATTCTCATTCAAAAATTTAGCGGGCAATAACGCGGCTTTGGCGTGCAGGAAGTGCCAAATCAGATAAGGTTTCCAGTCGAACACCGGTGTATTCTTCAAAAGGCTTTCGACTCCCTTGAAAAACTCCGGCTCGGTGACATCCAAACTTGCCAGTTGCCCCGTGCCGATATCGGTGAAATAGCGCTGCCATTGAAAAGAGGGTGCCAGGGCTGTAAGTTCCGCTTTGGTTAATCTGTGATAAACCTTCTGGGGGTCGCGCCTTGTTACATTGTCGAAGGCGGCTTTGGCCAAGGCGGTTTCAATCCTCATCACAGTAGCAGCATCGCCGGCGGCCTTATCCGCCGGCTCGCCCACTAGCTCAAACATCTTCTGCACGTGAGCGATAAACTTCGCGCGAGTTTCCACCGATTTGGCGTCAGTCTTCAGATAGTAATCGCGGTCGGGCAGCCCCATGCCACCCTGATCCGCGGCTGCGATCACTTCGCTCGAATCTTTGAAGTCCTGAGTCGCCCCAAAGGAGAACAAGACATTCACCCCGGATTCATGAAGCCGCGCAATCTCCTCATCCAAATCCGCGCGGGTTTTGAGGCCGGCAATACGTTTCAACTCGGGCTCGAGCGGCGAAAGACCCTTCTTCTCGATAGCGGCTTCATCCATGCACGTGGCGTAGTAGTCGCCGATTTTCCGGTCTACTGCGTTTCGATTCGATTCGGCCGCCGACGCCCTATCCAAGATTTGGCGGAGGATCGTCTGATTGCGCTCGTGAAGCTCCTGAAAACGCCCCCATGTCGCTTGGTCGGATGGAATCGGATTGTTCTTCATCCACGTCCCGCACGAATACTGGTAAAAGTTCTCGCAAGGATTTGCCGATTTATCGATGGCCCCTGCATCGAAACCGGGCGTGCTCTTCAATTCCTGAGCGTTCAATACGCTGGTAACAAAAAAGAATAATGCAAACGGTAATCCGATTCCGCACGAACGCATATGAGTCATTGTACGATGCGAAATCGAACAAAATCGCGCACAGCGGCTGCTACGGATTGGAGCGCTGTCCAATCTTAGTTTCGATTGCCGCAATGCGAGGAAGCAGTGGTGAAGGCACCGGATCCAAAGCGGCGGTCTGCTTCAAATAACGCAGCATGTCGGCGCCGTCTTCATCTTTGGGCAATTCGACTTTCGATCCCTCATCCAACGCGATTGGTTTCCCGTTTTCAATCAGCAGGCACGCCAATCGACCGGTGTTTTCTTCCACGCGGGGAAGCCCGACATCGATCAAAATTACCCGCCCGTTGAAGCGGGGTGTGATAGCTTCCACGGTGCTGTGCCCAACCACTTCACGGGCTGCGCCGAAGTGCGTCAAGACTTTGTCGAGAACTGGCTCCATCTGGATCTGATCGCCTTTGGCGACGCCGCGATACCAAAACGGCCCTTCTTGATCCGTGACGATCCCGCCATGAAGTTTAGCGGGATTATTCAATTCCGCTCGCACCTCGTCATTGATCTGATCCAGCGTATATCGAGTGTATTTGGGACTGAGGCCGGCATGCATGAAGAGATTATTGTTGATTTTGATGACCGAATCGAGCGAACGCAGCCATTTGCCATATCGGCCTTCCGTCGTGAAAGCCGCTTCCATTTCGTAGAAGCCGAGAGGATGGCTGGCAAGCCACTCGTCCCGCGAAAGTTCAGAGACGGCCACTTCTTTACCCTCATTGGTTTTCGCAATTTGATCCTGATATTGCCGATAGAACGTGTCGCGAAGTTTCTCGGAATTTGAGTCGCTGTATTCCGCATAAGCAGAGGGAGCAACAAACCGCAGATCCCCGTAAAGATTCATGGTCTCGTGACTGCCCAACAGGCAGTGAACGAAGCCGCCTGCGGATGCTGCCTGTGTCTGCAGTTTCATCAATAGATCCATCACCCTGCGAGCGTCGGAACCACGGTCTAGAATATCGCCCGTTTGCACCAGGTGAGCTTTGCCGCCCACCCAGTTTTCCGAATTATCGATCAACAAGGCCGAGCGCAGAATTGCCGTTAACTGCTCATAATCACCATGAACGTCGCCCACCGCAATAACGCGCTCTATGCCAGTCCAAACGGATTTCGACGACTCCGGAATCTGAGCAACTGGGGTCGAGACCAAGGCTGAAGTTGAGTCGGCGACCGGCATCGATACTTTGGCGGCCACTGAGGACGCCCCATTCGATGCGGCATTTGACGCCACTTCCACGGCGTGGACAGAAGGCGTAGCGGGTTTGGAGACGTGGGCCTGCTTCCACGAATTGGCCTTTTCGGAAGCTTCGGCTAACTGCTTCTTGGTCAACTTTTCAGTTGTGAGCTGCATAAGATTTTCGGCCCGCGGATCGCCCCCGGCCTTAGCTAATAGGAAATACTCGTGCGCCTGAAGACGATCTAGCTTCACGCCTTGTCCGTTGTAGTAAAGGATTCCGAGATTGCATAGGGCACCCTCATTATTTTGTTCGGCGGCCTTTTGATACCATTTCACGGCTTCGCTGTAGTTAACCGGCACGCCTTGACCGGTATCGTACATGACGCCCAAGTTAAATTGAGCGTTGGCGACGCCCTGGTCCGCGGCCTTTCGATACCATTTGGCGGCCTCGGCTTTGTTCTTGAAAGCGCCTTCGCCTTCGTCATAAAAAGTGCCGATACTGTTGGCTGCCTGCACGTCGCCCTTCTCGGCAGCTTGGGTGAACCATTTCATGGCCTCGGCGGGATCCTTGGGAACGCCGTTGCCTGCGCTATAAAGCATACCGAGGTTGTACTCGGCCTCTACCACGCCCTGCTCCGCTGCCTTGCGATACCACTTTGCGGCTTCGGTATAGTCTTGCTTGACGCCCTGACCCTTGGCGTAGATGAGACCAAGGTTGTACTGGGCATTCCGAACGCCCTGGTCGGCTAGAGGCTGAAATTCTTTAATAGCGGACGCGTAATCGCCTGACTCATAAGCTTTTAGGCCAGCTTCGAAATCCGCTGCGTGCAATGCGGAAATGAACAGGATTGCGGAAAGACCAAACCACCATTGCTTCATAACGACTGTATTAAGCAATCCGACAGCCAGTTCACACCTGGGACACTCGGGGGTACCTTGGAGACATGGCTACAGAGCAATACCACGAACCACCTACAGAGCTGTCGGCGGAAACCCGCACGTTCGCCCGAATGATCACTGGAATGATCGAGGAGGCTGAAGCAATTGGCTGGTATCAGCAGCGGATTTCGGTCGAAACCGATAAGGCCGCCAAGGCGATCATGGTTGACGCGCAAAAGGAAGAATTTAAACATTTCGGGATGGACCTCGAATTCCTACTTCGCAAAACCCCTGTGTGGCGCGAGATCCTGCAAGGCATTTTGTTTAAGAAGGGGGACATCGTGGAAGCCGGCGAAGAGGCTGAAAAGAAAGTCGATTGACGACCAGGACTCGTATCCTCGCGATTGAATCGTCCTGCGACGAGACTGCGGCGGCGCTGGTAGAAGATGAGATCGTGATTTTGTCTTCTGTAGTGGCATCGCAGTTTGAAACCCACGGCAAATACGGTGGTGTTGTGCCGGAACTGGCCTCTCGAGAGCATCTTCGCGCGATCGTGCCAGTAGTGCGGTCCGCCATGCGGCAGGCGGGCCTGGAGTATGAGCAGCTAAGCGCCGTCGCGGCGACCGTGGGCCCGGGCCTCGTAGGGTCGCTGCTGGTCGGGCTCACGTTTGCGAAGGCGCTCTGCTTCGCGCGCAACTTGCCGCTTATTGCCGTAAATCACATTGAGGGGCACATTCACGCTGTTGTTTTAGAGTCCCGCCGCGATGGCCACCCAGTGGAGCTGCCGGCGCTGGCGCTGATTGTCAGCGGCGGTCACACCCACCTTTTCGAAGTGCGAGAGCGTGGCGTCTACCGGCTGCTGGGGCGAACCCGTGACGATGCCGCTGGCGAGGCTTTCGATAAGGTCGGGAAGCTGCTGGGTTTCGGCTATCCAGGCGGCCCGATAATCGACCGTCTTGCGCCATTTGGCAACCCGCGCGCAATTCCGTTCACCTTCGCGAAGATGAAGGGCAACACTCTCGATTTCAGTTTCAGTGGGCTGAAGACCGCTGTGCTGCGATGGGTGGAAGCGCGGGACATGGCGCATGAGATCGCCCGAAGGAAGTCACTGCTGGCTGAAAATTCTCGGCCCACGACGAATGAGTGGCTGCAGGTGACGCCGCCCATGACGCTCGATCTGCTGGCGAGTTTCCAGCGGGCGGTAATTGAGGAACTGCTTCGCAGGGCGCGAGTTGCGGCTGATTCGATGGCCGCGCGCAGCGTGATCGTCTCCGGTGGTGTGGCTTGCAATTCAGGACTGCGCGCCGCGGCTCTGGAAACGCGGCTGGGATGCCCCGTGCATTTCCCGTCTCCGACGCTTTCGACGGACAACGCGGTAATGATTGCGGCGGCCGCTTTTCCGAAATTCCGGCGCGGGGAATTTGCGGATTTATCGGTAGTGGCGCAGGCGAATCTGGTTCTGGCGTAGTTCCTCCGCTTCAAAGTTCTTTGACCATACTCGAGAGTTAACCATTCAACTTCTTCTCCGGTGCGCGATGCCAGCCTCGCAACCGCCATGTGATGTATAATCTTTCTCTTATTTGGTGGAATGCTGGCGCCATCGGCCAGGGAAGGTTCTTACTAATGGAATCAGTGCCTCATCTTGACCTGAGTGATCGAGAACTTGTTGGACCTGATTTGACTTTGTTCGAACGCGCAGAAAAGAGCGGTCGGGTTGAGAAGTGGATCAAAAAGCTTGGCCAAGTCCTACCTAATCAAGAAATTTTTTCTGTCGACGCCCGCGCTGTACTCACGTCGCGCGCCGGTCAAGAACAGGCGCGCGTCATTGCCTGCAGATGTTTTCGGGGTGCCTACTGGAGCCTTACGATCCGCCGCCGGGGCGATTCGCCCAAAAATAGCTCCGTCGTTTCAATCCGATCAAACTATGAGCCGAATACCGGAGAAAATCCAGAATATTTCACAAGCTTTTCCAAGATGTGCTGCGAGCTTGACAAAGTTACCTTAAGTTCCCCACAGCGAACAGGCCTGCTGGCAGTAACAGGTTCAACCGCGAGCGGCAAGAGCGAGATAGCTCGAGGACTGATTCATATGTGGATGGAGCGAGCAGCAAAAGAAGCCAAAGGCCGCAAACCGCACTTGATCACCTTCGAAGACCCAATCGAAAAATACTACGTGAGAGAGTCGCAAAGCTTGACGAACGGGCAACCGCCTGACTTCGACTATACACCGCGAGAAAAGGGAGTGGATGCTGGAAATCTCAAGTCAGTGCTCAGAGATGCCCTGCGCCAGACCCCAACTTTAGTTTTTGTTGGCGAGATCCGAGATCCCGAGGAGTGGATCGAAGTAGTCGCATTTGCGGGTACCGGGCACTCCATCGTTGCAACTGCACACGCGGGCTCTCTCGCCGAAGCTTGGGGTAAAATTTTAGCTGCGGTAAAAGCGTACGATGCTCCTGGGCGAAGTGACGTCGCAGACAGAGTCCTAGCGATCGTGCATCTTAAAAGACTCCCGACAGGTCCTTACGAAGGAGCATTTCCGGCGCTTTGGAGGTATACAATACCGGGTGCGAAGGCTTTAATGGCAGACGGCCGCCGCGCCCTTGTGCCGCATCGTGGTACCTCAAGCGCAGGCCAAAGTTCATTTGGCAGAGTGTGGTTTACAGAACAAATTGGGGGCAGAAAACTGAACCGCAATCTTCGTGAGGCTGCCTTTGCCTCTGATTTGGAGGGCCTGTGAGCGGTCCTTATTACCTGCGATTTGGTATTCCATCTCTTGATCGGCTGTTGACGGGTGATGCCAAGGGGACGCGGCACCAAAATCAGATGCCAACCGGGCTAATACTTGGCGATGAGGGGAGTAAAAGCGTAACGATCATCGGACCGGACGGAACGGGAAAGTCAGTGCTGGGCTTGCATTTAGTATCGCGTTACGCTTCGGACTGCTGGGAACGCGGCAGAGACCTCCCTTTTGTTCTCTATGTCTCAACCGACCTCACGTATGAGGCTGCCCACGCGCGAGCTTGGAGGACTTTTCGCTTACACGAACCATCGTACCGCGCGATACCGTTTGCACGCCTTCCAACGTACAAGCGGAGGGGCAAGGCATTGGAAATCAAGCTACGCGAAATCGATCCTCTTAGTGAAAGCGACCGGTCAAAGCGGATGTCTGAGTTCATGTTGGCCCAACGAGTGAACGATCGAGGTGCGGATTCAACCAAGCTCGATGTCGGTTTTGTGGATTTGGCTAGGAATACGGCTGGCGACGATTGGGGCTATGTTATCAGGATGCTTGCTATGCTTCCACAGCCTGAATTTGGCAAGCCGAAGCATTTGATCGTAATCGATGCCGTCGAAGGGTTCGAGACGTTGGTTGGCGAAAGGGACGCCTTCGGAGAACCCGCTTCCCGGCGATCACGCATCGCTCAACTTATCCGACTCGCGGCTGCGGATTCTGGGAAATGCCACCTTACCTTGATTGTTGAAGACGCTTTAGGCCAGGCGCGTGTACCCGAGGTTTTTATCACGGATGTCGTAATCCGACTGCGCGAAGTCGAATCCGTAGGTTACGTCAGAAGGACGGTCCAAGTTGAGAAGGCCCGAGGATATCCTCACGTCAGAGGCCAACATCCCTTTGTCATCCGGTCCGGAGGTGGTTCGAGCACCGGAGAACGGGTCAACGATGACGATCCGGTCATGCCTGGCAGCAAAAAAGGTTTTTCTCAAGCTTACTTCCACGTATTTCGTTCTTTGCATTACTTGAGCCGAACGACTATGCAGTATCGCGGCCTGCAACGGCCCGCCTTGCCAGCGCAGTGTTTCGCGGCTTTCGGGATTGAGTATCTCGACGATATGCTCGCGGGTACAGGACGACCTTTGGTTCGACTACCCAACAAACCGTATGACTCGGGAGGGGTTCCTTGCGCTTCAGCCACTGCGCTGATTGGAGATTCCGAGACCCAGAAGACTCGGCTCGGACGAGCTTTTCTTGCTAGGTGCTTTGCACGTTATCAATCGAACCTCAAGCAGCAAATTGAGCGGTTTGCCCATCCATTGCCACCTGAGCCAAAGGACGGGTTGTGGAAACCCTACCTTATTTCGATAAGCCGTGTTCACGAGACAGAGAGAGCGCGCAGGAAGACTGAGGGCCTTAGTGTTCCGCTAAAAATGGACTCGGATAGCCCGAATGTTCTATCGGTCCTCCGCGCCGGCTTCTCTCTCTATTCCGTTTTGAGAGCTGCTGATGAGGAAGGTGTTCCGATTCTTCTTACGAACCAAGATGTCGACAACAGCGGACTTGCCCGCGACTTCGTCTGGCTTCTCTCAAGATCGGGCACAGGCGAAAACACGTGGTTGGATCTTGGCAAAAAGTTCGACGTACCCGAGAGCATTTTGCGCGCCGTTGCCGAATATCATTTCGCTGAACAGACCGTCTGCCGCAGGCTTGAGATCCACGACCTGTCCGCTCCAATTTTCATGCATATTGTGCAGAGTTGTGTGCAAAAGGCTCAGATTCTCCAGGTTGGAAAGGGGAATTGGAAGGCGACAAGCGACGAGCGCTTCCATGACTCATTTGGAATTCGCCTTGTGATCGATGACCTGAGTATCATCCGGGCAACTTATCCTGAAACATTCAGCGAAAACCTTCTTCTTCCATATTTGTTTTTCTTTCTCCGCAGAGAAGGAATAACCACATTGGTGGTGAACACCCATTCAGAGAGGCCGGGCAGGGACTCGAGCGATAAGTTCGAGCAAGAGTTTCGAACTATTGTCGACAATCGCCTTTATACGTGGCACATTCCGTTCTATGGTAAGGACCGCATCGCGATTGCCGCGATTCCGCCCATGGTCGAAAACGCTGGCGTTCGCGAATTAAAACCGCTGGAAAATCCGGTTGGAGTGCTGGTTGACCCACACTTTGAACTCTACAGCGGTCTGGAAGAAGGTAAGCCCGCGCGAGTTCCGCTGGA
This sequence comes from Terriglobia bacterium, assembly GCA_025358575.1. GTDB lineage: Bacteria > Acidobacteriota > Terriglobia > Bryobacterales > Bryobacteraceae > JANYJA01. The sequence goes on along the minus strand of JANYJA010000155.1, from coordinate 1,147 downwards.
GATCCGGCTCTATCAGGAAACGCCGGCGTTCGAACGGCACATTGAGCGGGAGAATCTTGCGTTTCGAGAAATTTTTGACACAGCGCCAGGTTGCGCGACCGTGATCATTCCGCAGCGTGCCGATCAATATGAGCTTCTTCGTGAGGCTTGCGCGCTCGAGAGTCGACGACGCCTCGATCATACTCTCGTTTTTCAGGTCGACGAATTCTGGGGCAGGGGCGCATTGCGGGAACAGAAAAGTTACCTTGACGCCGAGACGGTTGATGCAACTGGGAACCCGGCGCTTGTAGTCGATCCGCTTAAACTTTTCCGGAATTCCGCAAGGGACAAATACAAGGCACCGAGGAAGCGAAGCGAGTTTTTCTCTCCAAAAGACTATTCTTTGGCTGACACATTTTCGCCGCAAGAGGCTGCCACTAGCCCGCTGCTGATCGACCGGGTACCCTTCACCTGGGATTTTGGCTTTCTTCTTTGCCGAGAACGTTGCTGGATCGAGGCTAAGAACGAGGAAATGAGTATCGAAGGGGCTGAGTCGAACGGGCAGATACAAAAAATGAAGGTGGGAAACGTCTGGGACGCTTTAACAAAAATTCCCTCGGGGACCGACGACCGACCTCCCAACAAGCATCGTACCGCAAGCGGGATCGAACCTTTCGCTCCTCGAGACTCATCTCAGGACACGACCTCCTGGCGTGCATTCCTCGAAGCCAGCCAAATCGTTTCGCGCCGCGAGGGATCTAAGGCGACTTCCTCAGTTCCAGCCTTTGATTTTTCGCTGACCCCTCTTGAGTCTTTTTCTTGTTTGGTTCTGGAGATGTGGGCATCAGAAATTCTGAAAAAGCGCTCTACCCTTCGTGATCAAGTGGGGAGGCGAGAATGGGGAGGCTCGTCCGGCGATAGTTTAACGGCTTGGCTCCGCGGCAATCGGGCTGAATCGCCGCGAATCCTAGAACAGTGTAACCAGTGGGTATCTGGAGGCGCAAGCGCGGAAATGGGGAACTGGCTTGAGCTGTACAAAGTGTGGCTTCTTCTGGCGGAGGTGCTTGACCTGCCGACTTTTGTGGACTCAGCACTTTCTTTGGAATTCAAGCCTCGTGAGTGTAGTTCGCTGGCTGTTGGGTCCCGGCACTGGTACAAAACCGCAGCG
>JANYJA010000145.1 GCA_025358575.1 Terriglobia bacterium | reverse complement strand
GTTCATGAAATTGCAAGTAGCGATTGAAGACGTGCTTGAGATTCTGCCTCCGGATGGCGCGACCGCCAGCAAACTGCCGCGCAATGTGAGTTATCAGGGTGGGCCGCAGTTAAATCCGCTCTTTCAAGAAGTGAACGTGATCGGCGAGCGCGCCCAGGAGGCTTGCGAGCGAGTCGAGCGTTTTCTGGATGCTGCGGTGATGGCGACCGCAAGCCGCGTGCGCATCGTGCATGGGCACGGGATGGGTGTGCTGAAGAAAGCGATTGGCGAGTTGCTTTCGGCGAGTCCACACGTTGAGAAATATTACCCAGCGTCGGCGAATGAAGGTGGGGCGGGAGCTACTATTGTGGAGTTGAAGGAGTAGGGCGAAATCAGAGCTTGGAGCCTGGAAAAATCGTATTTGCGAAAATATCGGGCTTCCAGGTCGTGCCCATGTGCGGAAACAGCAACAATGCGGGCACGTTTTCCCGGCGGCACCCTGAATCGGAAAGTCGCTGATGGTCATCTCTCTCCCATATGCGATACAAGCTTTTAGGAAAAAGCGGATTGCGTGTCTCCGAGTTATGTCTCGGAACCATGACATTCGGAGAAGATTGGGGCTGGGGCGCGTCCAAGGACGAGTCGAAGCTGATTTATGACGCGTTTCTGGAAGCTGGCGGCAATTTCATCGATACGGCGAATCTTTATACGAACGGCACAAGTGAAACGATTCTCGGCGACCTGATCGGCAAGGATCGCGAACGCATCGTGCTTGCCACCAAATACACCAACAGCATGCCGGGAAACGACCCGAATCGTGGCGGCAATCATCGCAAGAACATGGTGCAGGCCGTGGAGCAGAGTCTAAAGCGGCTCAAGACCGATTACATCGATCTCTATTGGCTGCACATCTGGGATTTTCTGACTTCGATTGAGGAAGTAATGCGCGCCTTCGACGATCTGGTGCGGGCCGGCAAAATTCTCTACGCCGGAATTTCAGATGCGCCGGCCTAGGTGGGGTCGCGTGCCAACACGCTGGCCGAATTGCGTGGATGGACGCCTTTCGTGGGTTTGCAGATCGAGTACAGCCTGATCGAGCGCACTCCCGAGCGTGATCTGATTCCGATGGCCAAAGCTCTCGAAATCGGCGTCACTCCCTGGTCGCCTCTAGCGGGCGGCGCTCTCACCGGAAAGTACAGCAAGGCCAAAACGGCCCAGAAAGACGGCCGTTATAACCAAGAGATGATGAAAGAGTTCGCGCAGATGGACGACCGCGCTCACGGCATTGTCGACGCGGTCTCTGCAGTGGCCAAGGAAGCCGGCAAGCCCAAAGCGCAGGTCGCGCTGAACTGGCTTCGACAGCGCGATGCCGTAGTCTCGCCCATCGTCGGCGCGCGCACGGTGAACAGGTGAAGGACAATCTGGCCTGTGTCGAGTGGACTCTTTCGCCGGAACAGATGCAGCGGCTCTCGGATGCCAGCCAAGTCACCCTCGGATTCCCCGGAACCATGTACGCGATTCCGATGGTGAAGGCCTTTACCTACGCCAGCCTGTACGATTCCATCGATAAGCCCGAATCGCGCAGTTAGGGCATCACACCCGCACGACAATCTTGCCGAAGTGCGCGCCGCGCTCCATGTGGCCGTAGGCGTCGCGCGCTTCTTCGAAGGCGAATACGCGGTCGATCACCGGCCGCATCTGGTGCAGCGAGATAGCTCGATTCATGTCCTCGAACATAGCTCGCGATCCCACGTAGATTCCCTGAAGGCGGATGCTGCGCATCAACACTGGGACAGGATTCACTTCGCCCGCGCCACCGGTGAGCACGCCGATCAAGCTAACTTGTCCGCCTGCACGAACGGCCTTGAGCGATCGGGCCAGCGTGCCGGCGCCGCCGACTTCCACGACGTGATCGACGCCGACGCCGTCCGTTAAACTCTTGACAGCTTTCTCCCAATCCGGCGTGGTTTTGTAATTAATAGTTTCATCGGCGCCGAGCGCGCGCACCTTCGCGATCTTTTCATCGCTGCTCGAAGTGGCGATTACGCGTGCCCCCGTCAGCTTGGCGAATTGCAGCGCGTAGACGGATACGCCGCCTGTTCCCAGCACCAGCACTGTCTGACCGGCTTTCAACTGGCCGGCTTGGACTAATGCGTGCCACGCAGTCACAGCCGCGCACGGAAGCGCCGCGCCCTCCTCGTAAGACAAATGATCCGGAATTCGAACCACGCCACTCTCGTGAAGGACCACGTACTCCGCGAACATGCCGTCAATCGCGCCGCCCAGCGCCGATTTGGAATCGGCTTCAGTAATTCCGCCAGCGAGCCACGATTGCATGAAGATGCCCGCCACGCGGTCGCCTTTCTTGACGCGCGTGACGCCTTCGCCCAGTTCGACGACCTCTCCCGCACCATCGGAAAGTGGGATCAGCGGAAGCTTTAGGCCGCGGCCATACGAGCCCTTCGTCACCGACATGTCGCGGTAGTTGAGCGAGACCGCGCGAACGCGAATCAGAACGTGCCCATAGCCGGGCTTGGGCTCGGGACGATCGGCCGTCACCCAAGCGTCAATCCCGGTAGTCTCGCGAATTTCGTAGGTTTTCATTGAAATTTTAGCGCTGCAGTAAGCTGCTGCCTTGCATGGAAACGCCCTTAGGAACTCCCATCGCATCAAGCAGAGTCGGGACTATGTCGAGCAGCCGCATACCAGCGATTTCCCCGCGCAGTTTCACATTGGGAGCATTGAGGATAAAGGTGCCAAACTGCGCGTGGTTGCAGTCGTCGGGACCGGTATCGTTTTCCTGAAGGTAGAGTTCGGAGTATCCCAAACCGCCGATAGAACGCCAAAAGAGCGCGCCGAAATGCACGATCATATCGGGGGCCACGTTTCGGCAATTCTGATAAATTTCGCTGGGGCGAAATACCAGCGATCCCATCGGCGCGCCGCGATCATCCATTAGGGCTTCGAACTTTGCCTTCATCTCGGCGTAGAACGCGTCGTAGCCAGCAGCCGCGATTGTGCCCTCGGGCTCGCGGCCCTGCACATTAAAGAATACGCGCGCGTAGTAGCCGCCCTCGCTCCAGACTTTGGTGTTCTTCCAATCCACCAAGTTAGGCGAAAACGGAGTCGGCCCGACAGGCGGCTCTTTCAGCGCGAGAAGACCTTCCCGATACAGCCATTGATTCACGCAGAAGCCACCCTCCAGCCGCTGTGCGCCGTGGTCGGAGACTACCAGCACCGCGGTGTCGTTATCCAGCATTTCCAAAGTCTCGCCGATTTCGCGGTCCAGATAATGATAGTAATCGGTGATTACCGATTCAAATGGATTTCCAGCTTCGTAATGGCGATGCAGCTTATCGTGATATTTCCAGAACCCGTGATGAATGCGGTCGAGCCCGATTTCGACGAATTGGAAGTAATCCCAATCCTGGGTGTCCATGAGGTAGCGGATGACTTCGAAATGCTTCTTGGTCATCTCGTAAATCTGGTCGCGCAGCCACGCCTTGTTATCCGTGCGATAACCTTTCACGTCGACCGGGTAATCGCCGACGACGGCCTCGATTTCTTGTTTCACCGAGGGCGGATAGGTATATTCGTTGACCTTGGTATCGGGCGTCAAAAAGCAGCCGACATTCACCCCTTGAACTTTGCGGGGCGGGTAACTCGGAGGCACTCCGACAACCACGCACTGCTTGCCGCTGTGGGCCAGCACGTCCCAAATGGCTTCCGACTGGATGGAACTTGAATTGACAACGCTTAAACCTTTATAGCTGTGGTCGGACCGGTTGCGGAATCCATAGACGCCGAGAGAACCGGGGTCCTGGCTGGTGGACATGCACATCCAGGCCGGGACTGTAATCGGCGGGATCACGCTTTCCAGGCGCCCGAAGCATCCACCCGCCATCAGCTTTCTCAGATTGGGCAGGCCTTCCAGGTTGAATACGATCTCCGGCGCGGCACAATCGAGCCCGATGACGAGAGTCTTCACTCAAATTCCTTTCTCAATTGGTAAATTGGCAGGATAGCAGACGCTTAGCGGCCTTGTGCTAAACTCGTCTGCGGTTTCGGGGTAGACCCCGTCCCCGTCAAAATCTATGAGTGGGAAAGCGGGCGTCGCAATTACGGGTGTCGGGCTAGTCACGCCTTTGGGGCTGACGAGCGCGGAGAATGTGGAGCGAAGCTGCCGGGGTGAATCCAGCATCGAGCGTCTGCGGGCATTCGATACCACGGGACAGACTTGCACTTCCGGAGCCCAAGTCTCGGAATTCGATTTGCAGAGCGAGCTTAAATATCCCAAGAGCATCAAGTTCATGGTCAGGGCGGTCCGTTTCGCGATGCGCGCGGCTCGTGAGGCCATCGTGCAAAGCGGGGTGGATCTTGCGGACTTGAATGGGGAGCGTGTGGCCATCTACACGGGGTCCGGCCAAACCGGTATCGAGTACGACGAGTTCTACCGGGCTCTGGCGCTGGCGTGGGAGAAAGATCGCGATTTCGATTACAAGTATCTAGGCGGAATGCCTTCACGCATGCTGGACCGATATATGTGTGTCCGAACGCTGTCGAACAGCGGGCTGGCGTTGCTGTCAACGGAGTTTGGGATATTGGGGCCCAGCAACAACTTCGTTCAAACCGACACCAGCTCGGCGATGGCTCTGCATTCCGGATACTGGGATTTGATGGAAGGCCGCTGCGACGTGGCGATTGCGGGCGGTTACGATTCCCTGTTGCTCGAAGGAAACTTTCTGGCCTATCAGAAGGCGGGGCTGCTTTCCAGTTCGGACCCGGGGCGTGCGTACCGGCCATTCGATATCCAGCGGGACGGTTTGGTATTGGGCGAGGGTGCTGGGTTTCTGGTGCTCGAACGGGCGGAAGAGGCCGAGGCCCGAGGGGCGCGGACCCTCGGTCTGCTTCGGAATTTCGCGTTCACTATGGATCACGATCCGAGCGTGCAACTCCCATTTCATCCCGGAAAGGCTGTGGGGGAAGCGATCGCCAAAGCGGTAAGCCAAGAAAGTTTCGACTTCGTGGTGGCACAGGGCCGTGGCACGGTCTTAGACGACTCGCATGAGGCGAGGGTCCTGGCATCCGCGATAATGCCCACGACGCCTGTCACAGCGTTCAAGAGCCAGACCGGTTATTTGGGTGCGGCTACGGCAGCCGTAGAACTGGGGCTGGGCTTGCTGTGCCTGCAAGATGGATACTTGCCGCCCATTGCGCGTCTCAGTCAATCGGATCCTGCATTGCCGGAATTAGATTTCGTTCTCAAACAGCCGCGTGTGCTGTCGAAGGCCAATCCCGCGGGCTTGTTCCTCTCCGCATCATGGGGCGGCCAAGTGTCTGCTATCGTGGCGCAAGCGACCCAAAACTAGCCCGCGATGCCGCCCGAAATTGTCATTCGCAGCTTGAGCCACCTGTTCTTTCACAACCAGGACACGTACCAGAAACAAAACATGCTGCTTTGGGATCGCCAAACCTATTCCAGCAAGCAGTTTGGGGGCGGCGTGTTGCGGCTGGCGTATCGCTTTCACTTATTAGGGTTGGTTCCTGGCGACCGCGTTGCCGTTTTTTCCGAGAACCGACCGGAATGGCACATTGCCGACTTTGCCATCGCGCTATGCCGCTTGGTTTCGGTCCCAATCTACCTGACCCTGGCACCGAATCAAGCGCAACATATGCTGGCCCACTCTGGGTCGCGGGCCATTATTTATTCCGGTGAAGCCGAACGTAAGACGCTCGAACCTCTTTTAGCAAATCTGCCTGAACTTGAATGGCTGTTCAGCATGGACGACGGCTTTCCTTTCGAGGATCCGCCGGCTGATTTCATCAAGGCTCTTCGAAACGATGCATTACACGCCGATTCTGAGGAAACCGCGACTATCGTGTATACCTCAGGCACCACCGGGACGCCGAAAGGCGTAATGCTGTCGCACAGCAATCTTGCGTTCGACATGGAGCGATCCATTAAGCGGCTTCCCGCCGAACGCGAGCTGGATCGGGCGTTATCCATTCTGCCGCTCTCGCACGTTTTCGAGCGCATGCTCTGTTACGGCTATTTTCGGCGGGGGGTTTCCATCGTATATGGCGACTGGCACGATCTTTCGAGGCTGCTGAAGACCTACCGACCGGGCCTGGTGGGGTGCGTGCCCCGCGTGTTGGAAAAAATCCGCGAGGCAGTGGATGCCAAAGTGGCCGAGTTAAATCCGCGTCGGCAAAAAATTTCGCGCTGGCTGCTGGAGGCTGCGCTGGATCGATTGCATCACCCGCGTTCTCAATCCCTGCGAACTCGAATACTTGCTCCGCTTGCCGACAGGCTGATGTTCGCCAAGATTCACAAGCAGCTGGGCGGTCTGGAGTACATCATCTGTGGCGGCGCCTGGCTCGATCCGAAGCTCGAAGAGTTCTTTCGCGCGGCCGGATTTGCGGTTTTGCAGGGCTATGGACTGACAGAAACCTCGCCCGTGGTCTGTTTCAACGAATTCGGCAAAGAGAAAATCGGGTCGGTGGGAAGGCCGATCGAGGGAGTTGAAGTCAGGTTGACCGAAACCGGCGAAATTCTGACGCGCGGCGGCAACGTTATGAAGGGGTATTTTCGCGACCTTGAGACCACCACTGCGGCCTTCATCGATGGATGGTTTCGAACAGGCGATATCGGCCGGATCGACTCCGACGGCTGCGTGACAATCACCGGGCGTCAAAAGGAGATTCTGGTTCTCTCGAACGGCAAGAATATCTCTTACGCGCCCATCGAGCAGGCGCTTTGTGCCAGCCGCTACATCGAACATGCCTTTGTTGTGGGCGACGGACGAAATTTCGCTAGCGTGCTGATTATTCCGCAACACGCCAATTTGATGCGTCATGCCGAGGAGCTGGGTATCCCCAAAGCCGACATGCTTCGCTCGCCCCAGATCCATGCTCTGTTTGCGAAAGAATTGGCCACTCACCAGTCCGAGTTTTCGCGTTTCGAGCAGGTTAAACGATACGGGTTTCTGAGTGAAGAGGCGCTGCTCGATCCGGAACTGGTCACCCCCACCCAAAAGGTACGCCGAAACGTGCTCGAGCAGAAGTATTTTCGGTGGATTGAGAAGATGTACCATGAGGACCAGATCCTCGTAATTCCGCCGCCTTTCAAGCCTTAGCGAGCAGCGATCTATACTAGTGGATCAAAACCCAGGAACGTTTTCATGCCAGAGATACAGAATCGCGCGGAAGTTGAACAAAAAGTTCTCGCCCATTTGAAGTTGGTGGCGCAGGAGCAACTCAATCTCAGCCCTGAACAGATTTCCCAAATCGAACCCGACAAGCCGCTTCAGGAATCGCTACAACTCGATTCGCTCGGCGCCGTGGTCCTTATCTCCAGCGTCGAGCGGGAGTTCGGATACACGTTTGAACCCGAGCAATGGCAGGAGTTGACGTCGGTAAAAGACATGGTCACAATGATCACGGACAGGGTTTGCGGTGTAACCGCGGAGGTCGCGGCCCCGCCGGAGCCGAAGGCATGAGCGCCACCAAGAGCCGGTCTCTGGTGGAAATGCTGCTCGCGCTCGAGAGCTGCACCCGTTATGGCGGGCGTTTTGTGACCAATGCGGGGCAGGAAACGTTCTATCCGTACAAGGAAGTGCTGCGGCGGGCGCAGAATTCGGCGGCGGCATTGCAAGCGGCGGGAGTGCGCCCAGGCGACCGGATCGCCATCATTCTTCCGACGGGTATTCAGTTTTTTGACGCTTATCTGGGGTCGCAACTCGCGGGGGCAATCCCGGCGGCCCTGTATCCGCCGTTTAGGCTGGGCCGGCTGGACGAGTATTTTGCCCGCGTTCGCAAAATGCTAATTAAGATCGGCGCCCGCGTGATGATCACCGACAGCCGTATCAAGAAGCTGTTGGGTCAAGCAGGGGAAGGCGTCACCAGCCTGGAGCAGGTGATCGACGCCAAGGACCTCGCCTCGGGCTCGGGGTGGAAACCGGTCGATGTCGACCCTAAGCAGCCCGCATTCCTCCAATTCTCCTCCGGCACCACGGTCGAACCTAAAGCCGTGATGATGTCGCACGAGAACCTGTTGCATAACCTGGTGATGATGGAGACGGCGTTGAACCGCCTTTCCACCCGGACGGATGGCTCGGAAGCTGAACAAGGAGCGGTCTGCTGGCTCCCGCTGTATCATGACATGGGCCTGGTCGGGAACTTCTATATGGGACTTTCCTACCCGGCGACCGTGACCTATCTGGGGCCAGAACAGTTCATCGGGTTTCCGGCTATCTGGCTGCAGATGCTTTCGAAGTACAAATCCGTTATTACCGCGGCCCCGCACTTCGCTTACGGGCTTTGTGCCACCAAGGTGCTGGACAAGGACTTGCAGGGGGTAGATCTCTCGAACTTGGTGCTGGCGCTAAACGGCGCGGAGCCCATCGATACCGACGGAATGTACCACTTTATTGAACGATTTTCCAAATATGGGTTTAAGCCTGAGGCCATGGTGCCGGTATACGGTCTGGCAGAAGCCGGCTTAGGCGTTAGCTTTCCGGACCCCGGCATCCCGCCGATCGTGACCGAGTTTGACCGAAATGCCATGTCGGGTGAGAATCGAGCGGTGCGCGGCCAGGGGCGGACTCTTCCGTCGGTGGGAAAGCCGCTGCCGGGTCTGACCGTTGAGATTCGCGATAGCGAGCAAAGGGCTTTGCCCGAAGGACACGTAGGCCGAATATTCGTGAAGGGTCCTTCCATCACCCAGGGCTACTATAACGATCCCGAGCTAACCGCCAATATTCTTCACGATGAATGGCTGGATACCGGCGATCTTGGTTTCTTCTTCGAAGAGAATCTCCATATCGCCGGCCGGGCCAAAGACCTGATCATCATCCGGGGACGGAACTTCGCTCCACAGGAGATGGAGGATCTGCTTTACAAGCTTGAAGGTTTGCGCGTAGGCTGTGCGGTCGCGGTGAGCACCCTCGTGGAGGGTCAGGGTGAACAGTTGTTTATCCTGGCTGAAAAAGATATCCGCAGCCAGCGCCCAGACGAGGAAATTGCCGCTGAAATCAAAAGCCGCATCCTGGCTGGATTATCGCTGACCGCGTACCATGTGGAAGTTCTCGAGCAGGGGACGCTTCCTCGAACTTCGTCCGGCAAATTGCGCCGCAACGAAGCCATGCGACAGTTTCTGGGGGGAGAGCTAACCCCACCCGAAAAAGTGACTACCCTGAGGATTCTAAAAGAGATCGGAAAGTCTCAAATAGCTTGGGCAAAGTTCTCCTGGCAAAAAAGACGTGCGGATGCCGATGTGCCGACCTCCGAAACGCCTCTAAGATAGCGGCGTCTTACAAAAACTTACAATTCTATTGACTGCCTACGGTTCTTGCCGTAAAGTATAGTATCGCCCATTTTGAGAAGGCACATTCTTTTGAAGGGATGTGCCGATACCGTGAATACCGCCGCCGCACACCATATTTTCGTACTAGAACGCACTGGCGTTCGACTCGGTTGGATTCTCGTGTGAACTCTAATAGAATAAGGACTCATTCATACGCTTCTATTTCATCCAGGTGGCCTAATGTTTCGTAAGATAATGTTGATCGGTTTTAGTTTATTCGTTTTGGGATCTCAGGCAAGTTTTGCCAGTATGGTTTTTTTGGACTACGTTCCAGCGTCTCAAACCTTTTCGCCTTTTTCGCCGGGGAGCGTGTCCATCCAGGTATCGGGTTTGGGCGATAAACAGCCCCCATCGCTAGGGGATTACGATTTGAATCTCAATTATAACCCGGCAGTTCTTACGCCGACTAGCTTCGTCTTTGGCGATCCTGTTCAGGGAGACCAACTAGCGCTGAACGGCGGGTCGCCTTATAACGCATCGAACTTCACTACTCCGGGTTCAGCGAATATACAGGAACTTTCGTTCAACAGCGCCAACACGCTGGATACCCAGCAGGCCGGCACATTCCTTCTGGGAACGCTCTTTTTCACTACCGGTGCGCCCGGCGGCGCGACTCCGTTGACTTTCACAATTAATGCCTTCGGCGATTCTCAAGGCGCCGATCTTCCCGTGACTCTCGACACCGGTTCCATTACGGTTTCTGGAGTTGCTTCCGTTCCTGAGCCATCTAGCGTGTTTTTAACGCTTGCCGGTTTCACGTTGCTTGCGATCCCGGTTTACCGTTCGCGACGGCGCAATATTGCTCAGTAGTATTTTTTATCAGGTTCCGTGTGTGGAGAAACAAATTTTATGCCAGTTTATACTAAACGGTCCGGACGGTCCGGCAAACTGAGCCTTGCGGCTCTTGCACGTAGTGCTCGTCATTCTTCCCGGAAAGCGCTGATTCTCGCGTTTTCCTTGTTAGCGGGTTTCATTTTCTCCGGACTGGCGTCAGCGCAATCACCTCCGCCTCCGCCGGTAGCCCCGGCACCGACCCAGGACCCCGGTTTTGCCAACATTTGGTACGGCGCGGTTCCGCCAACCGATAACGGTTCGCCGGTCATCGTGTATATACATGGTCTTTCGGGCGCCGCCACGGACTGGTTTCAGGGCAATAACATGTACGACTACGCCTATGCCGCCGGCTTCCGGACCTCATTCTTGAGCATGAGCGCGGACAATTCTAAAAATAGCGCGAGCACTGTGGACAACGCGAAAGTGATCACCCAGCTTCTTCCGACGGTGTTTGCACACTACGGTATTAAGAAGGCATTCTTCGTGACGCACTCGAAAGGCGGGCTGGATTTACAATACGCCATGATAGGCAGTGCAGGAATTATGGCGTCGGTACGAGCGGTTTTCACAATTGACACCCCCAATCAGGGGACCCCGCTGGCGAATTGCGCAACCATCTACAGCGCTACGCCTCCAGGTCCGGCTTGTTACGCGGCGGCGCAGCTTTTAGGCTTGAACACGCCTGGCGTGAAGTCATTGTTGACCACGGTTATCGCTCCCTTTCGCGTAACCGCGGATCCGATCTTTGCCAGGTCGGGAATTCAGTTTTACACGCTTGAGGGCAACACGTCGGCTGGCAATCCTATCACTGCAGTCACCGGCGCGATTCTGACGCAGTTGGTTCCAGGCGTGGCCAATGACGGGCTAGTGACGGTTCCCGGTGGTCAACTGCCGGATTCTTACGCACTGGATCTGGGCCTTCTCACGACAAACCACTTCTCAGCTATCCAAGGCGGCATTTCCGGACCGGCGATTTTCTCGCGAATGATTGCGCAGGAACTGAATATCAATGAGTTTACGAAGGTTGGCACGGGCGGCTTCGGTGACGATCACAATACTTGGTCCTGGTCCATGAAGTGGTTTCTGGGCAAGCTCTACGTAGGAACCGGGCGCGATGTAAATTGTTTCTCACTTGCCGACAACGCGGTTCAGACCAACAACCCGGGTTCATATCCTCCGGCTCAGGGTGGCTGTCCGCCAGACTACACAGACCTTAAGTTGCAGGCCGAGATCTGGCAGTTTACCCCCCAGACACATACTTGGGTTCGGGTATTTCAATCTCCGAACACGGTGCCTTTAGGTGTAAACGACTCCAACGGTAATCCCAAATTCACCGCGCCGGACGTGGGCTTTCGCGGAATGGAAATTATCACGGAGCCCGGCGGCGGCCAAGCGCTTTATGTCGGTGGTGTTTCTGGATCTTCTGTATACGAAAAAGAACCTTTGTACATCAACACTACAAATTACCCCGTTGCTCGAATTCTGCGCACCACGGACGGCCTAAATTGGGCGCCGCTTCCAAATGCACCCGGAACTTTTCTGGGGGATATTTATAAAAACTCGGTGATCCAGTATCAAAATCAGCCCATTCAGTACATTGTGCGCTGTTTCCGCTCCATCAAGCAATACAATAACGTCGTTTACGTGGCGGCCGCGGATTATATCGGGACCGGGATCATGGTGTCATCGACGAACCCCGCCGCGGGCGGCGATGCTTGGCAAAAGACGAGTCCGCCGGCTGAAATTCTCCCAGTGCGGGCGTTCGAAACCTTTAATAACTTTCTTTACGTAAGCACCGGCGATAGCCGCCTGACGGCACCAGACCCAAATGGCGTGCAACAACACATAGGTTACGGCGTGTACAAAACTACGGCGCCAACCGTCAACATGAGCTCTTTCATTCCGCTCATTACTAATGGAGCTGGAATGCCCCTCGGCCAGCGCGCGCAGGATGCTCTCAGCCTGATTGTTTTCAATAATCAGCTTTATGTGGGCACTGATCGTCCGCCTGAAATGGTGCGTATGAACGCTGACGATACCTGGGACTTGATTACGGGGCCGCCTCGGACCTACAACGGAGTTGCCAAGAACCCGATCAGCGGAATGTCGGTGGGCATGGGTAACAACTTCCAGGGTCATTTTTATCGCGAAGGGATCAATACGAATTCCAAGGAACATGCGTTGTATGTCGGGACGTGGGATTGGGGCTTGCCTCTTTCCACGATTCCGATCATTGGCCCGGTTTTCCTCCAGGAATACGGTGCCGATCTCTATAAGACCACCGACGGGGTCCGCTGGACTGCCGTGACGCACAATGGCATGGGGGATATGCAGAATTACGCTATCCGCGTTTTTCAATCAACTCCTTTTGGCCTGTTCTACGGCAACAACCGTTTTATTGGCGGCACGCAGGTCTGGTTGAATCAAAGCGTCCTCGACTACAACGGCGATGGCGCTATCGATCAGCTAGACGTAAACGTGATCATTGCGGCCAACGGTCTGAAGGTGCCTCCTGGCGATCCCCGTGACCTCGATGAAAATGGCGTGATCAATATGAACGACGCGCGCATACTGACGACGCAATGCACGTTGCCGAACTGCGCAACGGGAGGGGCACCCGTGCCCAAACCCGCGGCGCCACAGCATCTGTTCTCGACCGACATTACTACTACCGGCGGGGCCGTCCAGCTTTCGTGGGAGAACACGGGTGCAGCGTATTACCGTGTCTGGCGTTCGATTACGCAGCCCGCGCTTTCGATCTTTCCCAATGGATTCACAATACCGATCTTCCCCGGTATCACGGGTTCGGTTAACATCCCTCTGGACACTTACCCTCCCAGCGGCAAGTTGTATGTCGCGTGCCAAGGCGGTAACACTTTGGCTTGCCTCATCGATACCGTGATCGGTGGGTTCGCAACTACCTCGTTCCCGGAATCGTTCAGTCAGATTAGCCGCACGTCCGCGACTACATATGCGGAACCTGCTGTAAGTCCGTATCCTTCGCGTTACTTTGTAATCGCCGAGGATGCTCAGGGCAATTGGTCGGACGTATCCAACCTGGTTGGCGGACCCTCAGCATCTGCCGTGGGAACGCTTCCTACCAGCGGCACTCACAAGTAAAGTTGCAGTTCGCGCAGTCCTTTCGGGGTCGGCTTCGGCCGACCCCTTTTTTATTTCAGCCTGCGAGTCTCGCAAGCGTCTCTCTTTGCTGAACGCGATAGACTTGAAGCATCAACAATGAAAGAACGTATTCGCTCGACCACCGTAATCTGCGTGCGTCGGGAAAACAAAGTTGTCATGGCCGGGGACGGTCAGGTAACGCTCGGGCATGAAGTGCTGAAAGCCTCCGCCAAGAAGTTGAGGCGACTCTATAACGATAAAATTCTGGCGGGTTTCGCGGGCTCGACCGCTGACGCTTTTTCGCTCTTCGCGCGCTTTGAAGCCAAGTTGGAGCAGTTCAACGGCAACCTTCCGCGTTCGGTTGTCGAACTCGCCAAAGACTGGCGAACCGACAAAATTCTTCGGCATCTTGAAGCGCTTCTTCTGGTGGCTGATGCCAAGAATATTTTTATTCTGAGCGGCAACGGCGATGTCGTGGAACCGGATGACAGTGTTGCGGCCATTGGATCGGGCGGACCGTTTGCAATGTCGGCGGCATTGGCATTGCTGCACAACACCAAGCTCTCGGCGCGGCAAATTGTTGAACAGGCCATGGGGATTGCCGGTAAGATATGTATCTACACCAACGAAAATATCACCTATGAGGAGCTGGCCTGATGGTGATCTATCTTCCTACCCAGTCAGTGGAAGAGGGCCCGCTTCTGGATGAGCTCACGCCGCGTGAAATTGTTCGCGAGCTGGATAAATACGTGATCGGCCAGCCCGAGGCCAAGCGAGCCGTCGCCATCGCTCTCAGGAACCGCATTCGTCGCCAAAAACTTCCGCCCGAGATGGCTGACGAGGTGATGCCCAAGAATATTCTGATGATCGGGCCGACAGGCGTTGGCAAGACGGAACTGGCCCGGCGTCTTGCCAAGCTGGCCAGTTCGCCTTTCTTGAAGGTGGAAGCCAGCAAATTCACCGAGGTAGGGTATGTCGGACGCGACGTGGAGTCCATGATCCGAGACCTTCTCGACATTGCGATCGACATGGTTCGCGAGGAGCGGCTGGATGAGGTCGCCGAGCGCGCCGAAACGCTGGCCCAGGAGCGGCTGCTGGATCTGTTGATGCCCCCGCCCGCCGAAAACGGCGAACCCAACGATAAATCGCGCGATAAGTTTAAAGAACGTCTTCTCGACGGTAAGCTGGACGACCGCATGGTTGAGATTGACGTAAAAGATCGCGGTCCTACCTTTGAAATCGCCGCCAGCGGCGGAATGGACGAGATGGGGATCAATCTGAAAGATATGATCCCGAGCCTGTTCGGCCCGCGCAGCCGCAAGCGTTCCATGCGCGTCGCCGAAGCGCTCGATTATCTGATTCAGGAGGAAGAACAGAAGCTGATCGATATGGATCATGTAACGCGCGTGGCAATTGACCGCGTCGAGATGAGTGGCATCATCTTCCTGGATGAAATCGATAAGATTGCAGGCCGCGAATCCGGGCATGGCCCAGATGTCAGCCGCGAGGGCGTGCAGCGCGACATTCTGCCCATCGTGGAGGGAACCACCGTGAATACGCGCCACGGCTTTGTGCGTACGGATCATATTCTGTTTATCGCCGCCGGCGCTTTTCACGTTTCCAAACCGAGCGACATGATTCCCGAGTTACAGGGGCGTTTCCCGATTCGGGTGGAGCTCAAATCGCTCACCGTCGAAGATTTCGTGCGCATCCTCAAGGAGCCCAAGAACGCGCTGTCGAAACAATATGTCGCGTTGATGGAAACGGAGGGAATTAAGCTCAATCTCACCGACGATGCTTTGGTAGAAGTGGCGCGGTTCGCGGCGCGCGTCAATGAAGGGGCTGAAAATATTGGGGCTCGCCGGCTGCACACCATCATGGAAAAGCTCCTGGAGGAGATCAGTTTCGAAGGTCCCGATCTAAAAAAAAAGAACGTCAAAGTAGATGGGGCGTATGTGCGGAAGCAGCTCGAAGACATTGTGAAAGACCAGGACCTGAGCCGCTATATTCTTTAAATGCGGACGGTCCAGGCTCTCGTTTTGTTGTGCGGGTGTGCGGGTTTTACAGGGTGCGGATACATCGGCGAACCGCTGCCGCCCTCGCTCAAACTGCCAGCGCGAATCAAGGATCTCGCGGCGGTGCAGCGCGGTGACAAGATCGTCGTTCAGTACACCCTTCCCACACTCACGACTGAAGGTCAGCCGATTTCAACGCCTCCAGAGATTCAGCTTCGAGTCAACGGCGAAGCGCGCGCGATTCCTTCCGGGGTGACTCGCTATGAGTTTTCGGCGGCTCCGTTTTACAACCAGACTGTATCGCTCGCAATCTATCTGCTGAATTCGAATCAGCGCCATGCCGGGCCGTCGAACACCATCGCTTTACAGGTTGTTCCCGCGCCGCCCACTCCATCCGACATTCGTGCTTTAAGCGATCCGGCGGGCGTCAAACTTTCATGGCAGCCGTCTTCCGGCACATTTCGGGTCTTGCGGAAAGCCGAAGAAGAAAAGCAGTTTGCGGTAGTCGCCACCACAAGAGGACCGGCATTTATCGACACCAACACGGAATTTGGCAAGACCTACCGCTATATTGTGCAGACTCTGGTTGCGTCGGCTGAGAGCGATCTCTCATCCGAGGTGACGGTCACTCCCAAGGATACTTTTGCACCGGCGGCTCCTGCCGGCGTAAAGGCCGTCGTCTCGACACAAAGCATCGAGCTGGTTTGGGAACGAAATATGGAGCCCGATTTGGGCGGCTATCGCGTATACCGCGCCACCGGCGACGGGCCGTTCACACGCGTCACCGAAATGCAGGAATCACCCAGCTACAGCGACCGAAAATTGACAGCCGGGACAACCTTCCGATATCGTGTTTCCGCCATCGACCGCGCTGGAAACGAGAGCGAACTATCGGCTGTGGTTACGGCCGTGAGTCCTTAAACAAAACGTCTCGAATGATATAATCGGGTTCTAATATGAAGTTTTTTCTGGATACCGCTAACATCGATGAACTTAAGAAAGCAGTTGCATTCGGCATCATCGACGGTGTCACTACTAACCCTTCGTTGATCGCGAAGGAAGGCCGTCCGATTGAAGAACAAATTCGCCGCATTTGCGACATTGTGGATGGGGACATCAGCGCGGAAGTGGTCTCGACCAACGCGGATGAGATGGTTACAGAAGGCCGCAAGCTGGCGAAGATTCACAAGAACGTGGTGGTTAAGGTTCCGCTGATTCGAGAAGGCATCAAAGCCACCTCACGCTTCAGTCAGGAAGGCATCCGCGTCAACGTGACGCTGTGTTTTTCGGCGGCGCAGGCGCTGCTTGCGGCCAAGGCCGGTGCGTATATCATCAGCCCGTTTGTGGGCCGCCTAGACGACATCGGACAGGTCGGCATGGATCTGATCCGGCAGATGGTAGTCATCTACAAAAACTACGGTTATCCGACGCAGATTCTGGCGGCATCCTTGCGCTCCACAACGCACGTCATTGACTCGGCGATCGCGGGCGCGCACATCGGCACCATGCCATTCAAAGTGCTGGACATGCTATTCAACCATCCCTTGACCGATAAGGGCCTGGAACAATTTCTGTCCGATTACGCCAAGGTATTTCAAGAAGTTCCCGCGGGGAGATAGGCCTGATACCAACGGCGCCACTGGTGGCCGGCGTCCTGGCGGGCGTGGCGGTCGGCTTCGGAATCCATTCGTGGAAGAAAAACCGCCCCACGGCGGACGAGCTTGAACGCCGCCGTCGACTGGGGGTTGCCACCACCGGCAAGTTGTCGGACGGCACCCTGACGGAAGTTCGAGGCGAGTGCCTTATTTTTAGTTACGACGTCGGCGGAATGGAATATACTGCCGCTCAGGACGTGTCCACGCTGTCTGCAATTCTGCCCGACGATCATTGGAAACTAATTGGACCCGTGACCGTGAAATACGAGATACGAAATCCCGCTAACTCGATCATAATATCGGAGCACTGGAGCGGGCTTCGAAAACGACAAGGAGATTCTTCTATATGACAAAACGCAATATCATGATCGCGGCCGCGGTATCCGTGGCCCTATTCACCTCTGGAATTTTGGTCGGCGCCAACACCTTTGGCACGCCGAGCACCGTGTTGCATGTGGTTACGGTCAAGTGGACCGCTACGTCCACGCCAGCGCAACGCCAAGCCGCGATTGATGGAGTTAAGAAGATGGCCGGCGACTTCTCCGGAATCAAAAACGTTTGGGTGAAGACGATCAAGGTGCAGCCGAGAACCTACGACGCTGCCTTCGCGATGGAATTTACCGATAAAGCCGCGTTCGAAAAGTACACCAAAGATACAGCGCATACAGAATGGAAAAAGGCCTACGATCCGGTGCATGAAGAGAGCACCACCCACGACATTACGAATTAACTTTGCCCCTACCCGCTAAAATGAAGTACCGCTCATGATTCAAGATGGCATTCCAGAAGGCCTCACGTTCGACGATGTATTGCTATTGCCCGCGCGGAGTGAAGTTCTGCCAGCCGACGCCGACACCCGCACCCGGCTGACGCGCCGCATCTCCCTGAATATCCCGCTGGTCAGCGCCGCCATGGATACGGTGACTGAATCGCACCTCGCAATTGCCATCGCGCAACAGGGTGGAATCGGTTTCATCCATCGCAACATGACGATTGACCGCCAGTCTGAGGAAGTGGACCGCGTCAAGCGCAGTGAAAGCGGGATGATTGTAGACCCCGTCACCATTGCGCCCGACAAGAAAATTTCCGACGCTCTGGCCCTGATGGAGCACTATCGAATCTCCGGCGTGCCGGTGACCAAAGACGGCCGGCTGGTCGGAATTCTCACCAACCGCGATCTGCGTTTTGAGACGCGCACCGACGTCCCGATCTCCGAGGTGATGACGAAGGAGAATCTGATTACCGTTCCGGTGGGCACGACTCTCCATGAGGCGGAAGCGATTCTCCACCAGCACCGCGTGGAGAAACTGCTGGTGGTGGACGATCACTATAATCTCAAGGGCCTGATCACCGTCAAAGATATTCAGAAGAAACTAAAGTATCCGAATGCGGCAAAGGATCCGCAGGGCCGTTTGCGCGTGGGCGCGGCCATTGGAGCTAGCGGCGACTACATGGAGCGCGCGGCGGAACTGGTGTCGCGCAAAGTGGACGTGATCGCAATCGATACGGCTCACGGCCACTCGCTTCGCGTTATGCAGGCGGTGGGCGCGATCAAAAAGGCATTTCCCGATGTCGATTTGGTGACGGGTAATATTGCGACTTATGAAGCTGCGTGTGAGCTGATCGGTCTGGGCGTGGATGGCATCAAAGTGGGAATCGGGCCGGGCTCTATTTGCACTACGCGGATTGTGTCGGGTGCGGGCGTGCCGCAGATCACCGCTATCGCCGAGTGCAGCCGGGCAACGCGCGGGGCTGGAGTTCCGCTAATTGCCGACGGCGGCATCAAATTTTCAGGTGACATAACCAAGGCAATCGCAGCCGGGGCCGACTGCGTCATGATTGGAAGCCTCTTGGCCGGAACCGATGAGAGCCCTGGCGAGACTATTTTGTACCAGGGCCGCACTTTCAAGACTTACCGCGGAATGGGTTCGCTCGGCGCGATGGCCCAGGGAAGCACCGACCGATATGCGCAAGACCCTAGCGCCAAACTGGTGCCCGAAGGCATTGAGGGTCGCGTTGCCTCGAAGGGACCTCTGGCCGAACTGGCGTACCAGCTCGTGGGCGGGTTGAAAGCGGGCATGGGATACTGCGGCTGCCCCGACATTCGCAGCCTGCAAGAGAACGCGCGCTTCCTTCGTGTGTCGCCAGCGGGTTTACGCGAAAGCCACGTTCACGACGTTATTATTACTAAAGAAGCTCCAAATTATCGGGCGGAGTAGTCTTTCTACCCCATCTTGGCGGGCCGTTGTGGCGTACCATCGAACCGCGTCGTCGTCTTGAAGCCCTCATATTTGCCGCTCATCGCCGTCGCGATACCCGCTTTTGGAATTGCTCCGAACGCCAGCGGCTTCATGCCGAGCACCGCGGTTCCTTCCTTCCTCCAACCGCGAAACCACAGCATGGGCGAAACTGCGGAAGTGAAAGTCTAGCAAATTGAGCGGCATATGGCAGGTATCGAAGTGAAATTTGTGCTCCGTCGCGACGTCCAGCATGCGCAGATGGACCACGGGATCTTTGTGGCCCGTGAACCCACATACCGCACCTTTCCCTCCTGTTTCGCGGCCATTACGGCCTCGGGCGCTCCGTCATCGGCAAAGTAGCGATCCGGATCTTCCATCCGGATATTTTCGTGAAACTGGATGAGGTCAATATGACAACCTGCAACCTCTGAAGGGATTCGTCGATCTGCTGGGCGGAGCGGCACGCGTACGCCCATTGAATTTCGTCATCAGAAACA
>JANYJA010000141.1 GCA_025358575.1 Terriglobia bacterium | reverse complement strand
GCTCAATCACCGACGCGACCGTAGGCGCGACCGCCATCACCGAAGCCTCGGCCGCCGATTTCGTCAGATGCACGCCATCGCCCGGACGGAAGAGGTTCACCATCCCCAGTCCCAGAAATAAAGCAGCCGTCGTCACTATCTCGAAGTAGACGATGGCCTTCAGCCCGATGCGCCCCATCTGTTTGATGTCGCCCGCGCCTGCCACTCCATAGACCAGCGTGCCGAAAATTAGCGGCGCAATGATCGACTTAATCAGTCTTAGA
This sequence comes from Terriglobia bacterium, assembly GCA_025358575.1. Classification (GTDB taxonomy): domain Bacteria; phylum Acidobacteriota; class Terriglobia; order Bryobacterales; family Bryobacteraceae; genus JANYJA01. The sequence goes on along the minus strand of JANYJA010000141.1, from coordinate 36,644 downwards.
AAAACGTTGCTTACGGGTGCCAGTTGCACGGCCACGCCGGGAGCGAAAATACCGAGCGCGATTCCACCCGCCATCGCGACAAAGATCCACTTAGTTAGCGAAATGCGCGGGGGCCATGTCACCTCTCGCCCCATTTCAGCTTTTGCCGCAAGACATCGAAAAACATCTTATGCGGCGGACGCACCAGATGCAGCGAATAGTCCGAAATACGGCACTCGATTCGGTCGCCTTCATTCAAATGCTCTCCGACCTGACCGTCGATCGTCAGATAAGCATCTAAATCCGCAGCGCGATTCACCACCGTGATGACGCTCGACGACGGCACGATCACCGGACGGTTCGCCAGCATGTGTGGGCAAATCGGCGTGAGACAAAACGCTTCCACCGACGGGTACACAATCGGGCCGCCCGCCGACAGCGAGTACGCGGTGGACCCAGTCGGAGTCGAAACAATCAATCCGTCCGCCTTGTACGCGCAGACAAATTTCTGATCCACCAGCGCCTCCAGGTCGATCATGCGTGCGATGGCCGCCTTGGTGAGGACCACGTCGTTGAGCGCTTCATATCGCGCCACTACCGTTCCCGCCCGAACCACATCGGCGTGAAGCAGCCTTCGTTTGCCGATGCGATGCTCAGCTTTGAGGGCTCGTTCAAGCTCCGGAAACAAATCGTCCGAGGTGATGGCCGTTAAAAAACCCAGACCGCCCAGGTTCACCGCGAACAGCGGGATCTCGCGCCCCTTTATGGCCCGTGCCGCGGACAGCAGCGTCCCATCGCCGCCCAGCACGATGACCAGCTCGCATCCATCCGGCACCGCTTCGCGCGACATGCCTTCGCAATCGGTATACTTCGCCGTCTCATGATCGCACCGGATGGCGATGTTTCGCGCCTTCAGCCACGCCATGAGTCGCGGCACCACCACCGCCGCCTCCTTTACGTTCGGTTTCGAAAAAATGCCAACAGTTGCGGCCATGGTCAGTTTCCTCCCGCTCGCCTCGCATGCAACAGAAATTCGCGATTCCCTTCTGCGCCAAGTATCGGACTATCGATGATGACCGTATTGAAACCACTCGCGCGCACTGCGTCTTCAACACGTTTGCACGCCGCTTCATGAAGCATCGCGTCGCGCACAATCCCGCCTTTTCCCACTTGGCCCTTTCCCACTTCGAACTGCGGCTTCACCAGAATCACCATCTCTCCCTCGGGACGAAGCAACGGAATCAGCGCCGGCAAAATAAGAGTCACGGAAATGAAGCTTACGTCGCAAACAATGATGTCGGCAACCTCTCCAATATCTTCCGGCGTCAAAAGACGGGCGTTGATCCCTTCATGCAGCACAACGCGCGCATCCGTCCGCAGTTTCCAATCGAGCTGGCCAGCTCCAACATCCACCGCGTGAACCCGCGCCGCGCCGGCTTGCAGCAGGCAATCCGTGAAGCCGCCGGTCGAAGACCCAATGTCGACACAAACTTTGCCCGACGCATCAATTCCAAATTGCGCCAGCGCCGTCGCAAGCTTAAATCCGCCCCGCCCTACAAAAGGCGGCCGCGCCAGAACTTCCAGCATCGCGTCCGCATCCACTGTCTGCCCGGACTTCTGCGCCTTCTGCCCCGCCACCTTCACTTCGCCCGCCATAATTAAGCGCTGCGCTTTCTCGCGTGAATCCGCCAGCCCCTTTTCGACAAGCAAGACGTCGAGACGCTGCTTCATGACTTGCGATGCACAATCAAGTCGGCAATCTCGCGCAGCCTGTCCGCCCTCTGTCCGAAGACATCCAGCGTTCGATGCGCACGATCGCATTCGAGGCGCGCCATTTCGTGTGAACGCTCCAACCCATAAACTGCCGGAAACGTGATCTTCTGCTGGTGCGCATCCTTGCCCGCCGTCTTTCCCAGCGCGTCCGACGATTCCTCTACGTCCAAAATATCGTCCACAATCTGAAATGCAAGCCCAATATGTTCACCGAAGCAGGAGAGCGCGCCCACCTCGTCGTGTGTGCCGCCCGCGTGCAGCGCTCCGAGCCGGACGCTGGCCCGAAGAAGTGCGCCGGTTTTCGCGCGATGAATTGAATCCAACAGCGCCGCCGTAGGCTGCTGGCCTTCCCCCTGAATGTCCGCCACCTGCCCGCCGATCATGCCGCCCACGGTGCCTGACGCCGTCGCGAGCTCTCGAATCATCCGCACCTTGCGCTCCGCCGAAACGTTCGTCAGTTCCGCGAGAATTTGGAAGGCGATGGTGAGAAGCGCGTCCCCTGCCAGCACCGCCATGGCCTCGCCGAAAACTTTGTGGTTGGTTGGCTTGCCGCGGCGGTAATCGTCGTTGTCCAGCGCCGGCAAATCGTCGTGGATCAACGAATATGTGTGGATGCATTCCAGCGCACAAGCCGTCTTAATCACGCCCGGCGAATCGTCGGAAACAGTGCGAGCCGCCTCAATACAGAGGATGGGACGAATGCGCTTGCCCCCCGCGAACAGGCTGTAGCGCATGGCTTGGTGAATGGTGCCGGGCGCCGCGGATTCTGGCGGGATCAACGCGTCCAGCTCAGTCTCAACCAGTTCCTGCTGCTCCGGAAGGTACTCGGCGAGATTCATGTTTTGGCGTCGGCGCGAAACGGCTCGGGCTGCAGCTTGCCTTCCTTGCGGATCAGCATTTCGACACGCGTCTCGGCTTCTTCCAGTTGTTTGCGACAGCTCTCACTAAGCACCATCCCACGTTCGAAGAGCTGTAGCGATTGTTCGAGGGGTAAATCCCCCGATTCCAGTTGTTTGACCGTCTTCTCTAGCTCGTCGAGGCAAGTTTCGAAGTTGGCCCCCGGCTGATCCCCAGGTTGCATTTGCGCCATTGGTAGATTTTAGCGCGGAAGCGGGCTATACCGGCTTCGCGACCGCGCTCGAATTGAGGGCTACTTCATGATGATCGGAACAGCGCCGGATGAGCCGAACCAGAACGTAATGTCACTGTAGGCGGTGTTCATGATTCCGTTGCCGACGTAATTAAGCATCCAATAGCCGTTCCGGTATATACCAATTTTCGAAGTACCGGAGCCGTCCCAATCGCCAACTATCGGTTGATCGCCGGCCTGACCATACCAGAAAGTTCTGTCGGCATTGCTGAATATGTAATCGCCGTTCCAATCTAATGCCCATGTGCCGCCGTTGTAAACGCCGACCTTGGTTGTCCCGGTACCGGTCCAATCGCCTACCACCGGGATGTTGCCATTGCCTCCGAACCAAAAGGTGAAGTCCTGAGTCCCAGTGGGAACGCCCGACAAATGTCCGCTGAGGTCGAGAATCCAGTAACCCTGGCGAAAAATTCCAGCTTTGAGTGTGCCGGAACCCGTCCAGTCGCCGAGCACCGGGATATCGCCCGCTTGACCAAAGGAGATCTGCCGGTCGCCGCCCGACGGACCATCCCAGATGCCGTTGCCGTTGATATCCAAAAGCCACTGCCCGGCGCGAAACACTCCCATGCGCACTTGGCCCGAACCCGTCCAGTCGCCCGAGATGGGAATGTCCCCGGTCTGGCCGAACGTGAAAGTCTTCGCGGTAAATGAAGATCCATCGTCCCCAGCGTCATGAGCCACATCGATGCACCAAGCGTTGCCGGTGACGATCGAGGGTATCCAACCGGTTGCCACACGGGTGACGAAGCCCGCATAGTAATCCGGATTTGTGGTTTGGGCGGCGTTGGCAATCGGGTAATCGATGGAGGTGGTAAGTCCGGCGATGAAAGCAGTGCCGAAGCGATCGACAGCGATGCCGTTGGCTGAGTCATTACTCGTGCCGCCAATATAGGTGCTATAGAGCAATCCGGTCCCCGATTGGTTCAACTTGGTCAGAAAAGCGTCGTATCCGCCATGATTGGCCGATTGAATAGAGCGCACATTAGGGAAGTCCTGAGACGCGGTGTAGCCTGCTACGTAGGCGTTTCCGACGAAATCGATGGCGATGCCCGTGGCCTGATCGATGCTGCTCCCGCTGAGGTAAGTACTGTAGACCAAAGCCGATCCGCTGGGATTGATCTTGGAAACGAAGGCATCGAGATTCCCTCCCATACTTGCGGTCTGGAAGGCTCCGGCAGTGGTCGGGAAATTGACTGAGCTGGTGGTGCCGGCGACATAGACACTGAGGGACGCGTCAACCGCAATACCCGTGCCGGTTTCAGGGAGCCCAGGGGTACCGCCGCTGCCACCTAGATAGCTGCTGTATACAAGGAAGTTCCCGCCGGCCGCTAGCTTTGTGACGAAGGCATCCTGATTGCCGCCCGTCATGGGCTGAAAAGCGCCAGCAACGGGGAAGTTAGTTGAAGACGTAGAACCGGTTATGTAGACACTAGCCCAGCCGTCCAGCGCGACGGCAGCGGCGTGCTCGTCGTAAGCGCCTCCGAGATAGGTGCTGAAAACGATAGACGATCCCGCGGGGTTCAGCTTAGCGATGAAGACGTCGACCCCGCCGCCGGGTACAGGTTGAAATGGAATCACGAGCGGAAAGTTAGTCGATGAGGTGTCGCCGACAACATAGACATTCCCGGGGCCGTCCACCGCGATTCCGTTTCCGATGTCATCGGCATTCCCGCCAAGATAGGTGCTGAAAAGAAGCGCGTTCCCGGTCGGGTTGAGCTTGGCCACGAAAGCGTCTCTGCCGCTGGCGAGCCTGTTCTGAAGGGGATTCAGCAAGGGTAAATTTTTCGAGCCGGTCCAACCCGTGATGTAGGCGTTGCCTGAATGATCGACCGCCAGAGCGAAAGCGCGATCGTCCCCGCTGCCGCCGAAGTACGTGCAATAAACCAGGTGATTTCCCGTTGCACTGAACTTGGCGACAAAAACGTCGACACTTCCACCGATGACGGATTGAACCGCGCTGGTCACTGGCATGTTACCGGACGCGGTGAATCCAGTCACTATGCTGTTGCCGCTGGCATCCAGAGCGACGGCGGTGATGCTGTCGGCCCCGTTGCCGCCGAGATAGCTGCTGTAATTGATTACGGGGTCGATGACTAACGTCCGCTGGTGATCGTAAACGCCGAGATCGAATCCGACCGAGCCATCGGGGTAAAGACGATAAGTGCCGGAGACGGGGATTCGATGGTCGTCCTTATCCTGGTAGAGTTGGGGCGCGTCCTCCATCAACTCAACGTCGGCGGTTTTGACGCGCAGATTGCCATTAGGAGTGATACTGACTGCGGCGCCCGGGCCATAGTGCCATCGAATTTGCGACGTGTCAGCTCCCGGGGCCACGAAGAAGTCGGTTTTGAGCTTGCGGCCGCTATCGGAGTAGCGGATATCGATGCCAGGCCACGGCTTTTGGAACGTGATGGATTGGTAGAGCGGCAGATCGGTCGCCCACTTACTGCGGTCGCCGCCAAGGAAGTAATTCCCGCGGCCTTCCATAGTTTGTCCGGGCACGATCACGGTACCCGCGCTCGCATTGTCCAAGAACAGGGGAAGTTCGTGGTCTCCAAAGGTTAGGATCGCGCCGGTTGGCCCAAAATACGCGGTCAACCCGGGGCGCTTCAGGATATAACGCACGGCAGGCGCGGCCTGCCCACGATTCTCAACGAAGAACGAGGGAATAGTTGGGTCACCGGCGTTATCGCGCGGAATTCCCGACAGGGAGGCAATCCCGACGGATAAAAGAGCGATGGCGCCGATTAGGCGGCTGGTCAATGGTCGAATTAGTTTTAGAAAATACATGTTCAAGTCAATCCTCTCCCGTACCTTCGGCGGTCCCGCCAAAATCCTTTAGGGTGAACTGCGTAGTTTTCTTACAGTCCGTCTACCAACGGCCTATGCTAAGTTCCTTATAGAAGGAGACTTGAGGCGTGTGCTGAAATTCATACTGGGCTTGCTGACCGGGGTGGTTGTGACTTTTTTGATCGTTGTGATCGCCTTTTTTTCACTGGTGAAGTTTCGCGAAAGACCGGCGGTCATCGCGGATGGGTCCACGCTGGTTTTGCGTCTGGATGGTGAGATTCCGGAGCGCGCGCCGATCGAGTATCCGATCCCCTTTTTCCAGCGCAAGACGCCGCTGACGGTGGAGGGCGTCTGGAGTCTGCTGCGGAAAGCCGCGGTGGACCCGCACATCAAGTCCGTGGTTCTGGAGCCGCGGGGAATCCAGGTGGGTTGGGGCAAGCTGCAGGAGATTCGCGCCGATCTGGAACAGTTCCGGGTGAAATCGGGGAAGCCGCTTTACGCATATTTGAAGTCGCCGGGCACGCGCGAATATTATCTGGCAACCGCGGCCTCGCGCATCTACATCCCACCGACCGACCTGCTGAATATGAAGGGCATGCGCTTCGAGCTGATGTACTTCAAGCGCACGCTGGATAAGGTTGGAGTGCAGGTGGACGTGGAGCACGCCGGCAAGTATAAAGACTACGGCGACATGTTCACGCGCACGTCGATGAGTCCCGAAACCAAAGAGGTGCTCGACAGCGTAATCGACGATCTCTATGCGGATCTGGTGAACACTATTGCGAAGGGCCGCAAGAAATCCCCCGAGGAGATTCGGGCCACGATGGATGAAGGACCGTTCCTGTCGACGCAAGCTCTGTCGAAGGGTTTGGTGGATGAGCTCCGGTTCGAAGACGAGATGTTTGGGGAGCTAAAAGCCGCGCTGCACGCCGACGTCAAAAAAGTTTCCGATAAGGAATACGCGCGGGTGGAGTCATCCTCATTGGGCTTGACTGGGCCGCAGCGCATTGCGTTCGTGACCGCGGATGGCGAGATAACCCAAGGCGATCCCGAGGGGTCTGGCAGTGACAGTGGGATCGAGTCCGAGCACTTCGATCGATTGCTGCGCGCCGTGGGAAGCGATTCCAGCATCAAGGGCGTGATCGTTCGGATCGATTCGCCGGGCGGCGAAGTGTTTGCATCGGACGCCATTTGGCGTGAGATGAATCTGTTGAGCAAAAAGAAGCCGGTGGTCATTTCGATGTCGGACGCCGCGGCCTCCGGCGGGTACTATATGGCGATGACGGGTGACCCGATCGTGGCGTATCCCGGGACGTTGACGGGGTCGATCGGGGTGGTGTACGGCAAGCCGAATCTCCACGGGCTCTACGACAAGCTGGGCGTCGACAAGGACACGTTGAAACGAGGGCGATTCGCGGATCTAGATTCCGACTACCAGCCGCTGAGCGACGAGGGCCGCACCAAGTTGCGCGAGGGCATTGATGAAAATTACCGCGCATTCGTGAGCAAAGTGGCGACGGCCCGAAAGCGGAAATTCGATGACGTGGAACCGCTGGCGCAAGGCCGTGTGTGGCTTGGCGATCAGGCGAAAGATCGCGGGCTGGTGGATCAGCTGGGCGGTATCGACAAGGCGATCGAACTCGTAAAGCACAAGGCGGGTATCGCCGCCGATACGAAGATCACCCTCGTGGGGTACCCGCCCAAGCGGTCGATTTTGGATGTGATGTTTTCGCCGCCTTCGGTCGATGTGCTGAGCCAGGTGGATCCGCGAGTGGGGGACATCGCGAAGAAGGTGAGGCTGCGGGCCTGGATGAAGGGTGGGATGCTTAGTCTGGTGCCGTTTACGCTGGAGGTAAGGTAATTGAAGCGGAAATTTGCCTACCATCTCGCAGCATGGCGGGCAAGAATTCTGGCGCTCTAAAGCCGATCGCCTTACTCCTTGAGAGCAACGGCGAGGGAAGCGTCGAGCCATCGGTTAAAGGCATCGACAATTTTTAAGGTATCGGTGCGATGGGTGAATACGAAGGGCTCCTTCGAACAAACCAAGAAACTCTCGTTTTCGGAGTCGAGGTCATCGGAATCCTCAAAAGATTCCAATCTTAAGAAGGCAGTGCCTTCCATAATTCCTGTCAGGTCCCTGCGACGATCACAGGATCGTCATCGCGATATCCGGCGAGCCACGCGATAAGCTTGTCCATCTCACTCTCGACGTGTATCGGCGGGCAGTATTCGTTGGTGGTTCCTTCAGGGCGGCGCGAATTGTTCGGCTGTTCCTTGTATTTGCCCTTGACGAGAACTATATCTAACCGGTTCCCGAATTGGTCCACGGCCACCGTGGTCTCCTGATGCCGAGTCAGGATTGCATGCAACTCGTGAATGAGGCCTTTCGTAAGCTCCCGGCTTTTCGCGACGCAATCGATAACGAGCTGAATAGCCGATTCTTGATCTCTCAGCATGTCGATCAGCCGTGAAGGTTCAATGTTGGTGTTGGATCGCGTAACGAGTTCTTCAGCGAAATTGTGAGCCACAAAAGCGTCCGTGGTCTTGTCCGCATTGTCCCCGCCTTGTGCCTTACGCTACGAACACGTAGTCTGTGGAAAGGACCTAACTCAATGAAGCTCATCACCATACCGGCATTTCTCCTATTTCTCGCGGCGGCATCGCCACACGCATCGGCGATCGTCACACTCGGCACTAGCACTCAAAACTTCGGACTCACCGGCATTGGCGGCAACTCAGCCGGGCAGGGTCAGAGCAAGATGAGCTGGGGCGCTTGCACGTATGACGGAACCACCACCACTTGCACCCTCTCCGGCCCCTTCACTGGGCTCGGGGCGGGCGGCACTTACAGTTTTGTCGTTTCCTACGCAGGCAACGGACCTTTTCCGCTCAACGCCGTTTCCCAAACCCCAGGCGGCGACTTTTTTTTCGCCCAGGCTACCGGTAACTACAATTTCGTAATCACACTTGCGGAAACAGGCGGGCCGACGATCTCGTTTTATAGTTTTGCCAATTTCAATTTTCTCTTTGGCAGCACCTTCGCATGCACCGGAGTTCCCTCCACATCTTGCGGTGTCGGGCAGGTGGGGCTAACCCCCAACGCCACCATCACGGGACCGATCACGGGCAGCTTTGATCCGGCTCCCGCCATTTCTCCTTCGGGAGTCGTCAGCGCCGGCAACTACGGTGGGTTCTCTTCCATCGCGCCCGCAACCTGGATTGAGATGTACGGCGTAAATCTAGCCAATACCCGCAGTCAAGAGTGGGCCGGCACGGATTTCAAGGGGAGTCAGGCGCCGTCGGCATTGGGTGGAACCACGGTAACTGTTGCCGGCGCGCCTGCGTACATCCGCTTCGTCAGTCCAGGACAAGTGAACGTGCAGGTGCCGTCGGGGGTGGCCGCCGGATCGCAGGATATTGTGGTGACAACGGCGGGCGGAATCAGCGCAGCCTATAAAATCAACGTCAATCCGGTTGAGCCCGGTTTGCTTGCGCCGCTAGCCTTTATTATCAACGGGACACAGAATGTCGTAGCGCTTTTTTCCAATACGCTCACCTATGTTCTTCCCAATAAGGTTTCCGGCGCGGCCACGGCCCGGGCGAAAGTCGGAGACAATCTCACGCTATACGGAATCGGCTTTGGACCCGTGACCCCGGACATCCCCGCCGGCCAGATCGTTCAACAGACCAATAAGCTCCAAGCGAATCTGCAGGTAACGTTTGCGGGAGTTCCCGCCACGGTGAATTACGCTGGATTCGCGCCGGGCTACGTGGGCCTCTATCAATTCAATGTAGTGGTGCCGAATGTCGCGGCCAGCGACACCGTTCCCGTGGCGTTCAAGCTTGGCGATCTGAATGTCCCGCAGAACTTGGTGCTCGCGATTCAGTAGTCGCTTACTTCGCGGCTGCGGCTTTCACATCGCCGCCGACGCCGCTATATCCGTTCTTAAGCCGCTCCTCGATAATCGTCCAGACCTTGGGATCGCAGCCGGTCCATTCGGCGACGGGGCGGTTGCCCAGATAGGGCAGATCTTTCACGCCCATTTTGCTCGAGAAGAATCCGCTCACCGTCAGATCGCGGAAGTGATTGAAGAACTGCACTCCCGCTTGGTCCGATACGGACGCCTTTGCGGGCCACGCAATCCGATCAAGGAGCGCTTTCTGCTGCGCTACGGAAGCGTCGGCGAATGCTTTCTGATTCTGTCGCATCGACTCGTGGTCCAGCCACATCAGCCCGCCGAGAATCTGCGCCTTTAGATTGTCATTACCGTCCTGGTCGACGCGGAAGCGCAGCCAGTCGTCAATGAACTCGGGCACCGCGGCTTGCGTAGCGCTGCCGCTGCGCTCATCGGCCGGAATGATCAGGTCGCAGAGGATGCGCACCGTGCGCCACTGTGCGTCCGTAAAAACTTTGTGCGGATAAGGGCCAACAGGGGCGAGAGCTTCGTTCCCCGGATTGTTTTCGTGAATGTCGGGGTGACGGTCCGTTCCCTGCGCCAACGCGAGCGCGGGGACACCGCCTATGATGTGAAAGAGATCGCGTCGAGTCGGCATGGTTTTCTCTAGACCTTCACGTTCAACTTCTTCACCTGCTCAACAATGTAATCGGTCGTTCGCCAACCGAGAGCGGTAATCGTCAGCGTCGGATTCTTGTCCGCGTTGCTGACGAACGGCGCGGCATCGGTAATGAACAAATTCTTGCAATCCCACGCCTGGCAGTGATCGTTGAGCACGGAAGTCTTGGCATTGTCCCCCATCTTGGTTGCCCCCACCTCGTGAATGATTTCGCCGCCCCGCGCGATACCCCAGTTGTCGTCTGCGCCAGATTTATCGGTAACCTTGCCGCCGGCTGCTTCGATGATCGCCTGGAACGTTTCCTGCATGTGCTTAGCCTGCAGAATCTCGTCCTGACTCCATTTGAAATGGAATCGCAGAACCGGAATGCCCCACTGGTCCACCACGTGGGGGTCGATCTCGCAGAAGCTGTTGGCATTCGGGATCATCTCGCCGCGCCCCGCGAAGTAGACATCGCAGCCGTAGATTTTCCGGAGATTGCGCTTGAGGTCGACCCCATAGCCGCCGCCTAGAATGTTGTGCGATCCCGAAAGGACCCCGGCCTCAGGCATCCCGCGCCCCCCGCCGATCTCGATGTGGTAACCCCGCGCGAAAGGCATTTTTTCTGCCTTCTGTTCTTTATAAAGCCACCATGGCATGTACATGTGCATGCCCCCGACGCCGTCTTCGTTAAATGGCGGAAGATCCTGCAGGATGGGGAGGTAGCCGCCGACCGAGGACCCCACCGTGTCCATGATGTATTTGCCCACCAGCCCGGTAGAGTTCGCGATGCCGTCCGGGAACGCCGTGCTTTTGGAATTGAGCATGATGCGCGCGGTCTCGCAGCAGCTTGCGGCCAGCACCACGATCTTCGCGCGCACCGTCACCTCACGGCGCGTTTTGGTGTCGACGTACGAAACGCCGCTCGCCAGGCCATCGGGTCCGACCAAGACTTCCCGTACCATGGCCCCGGTGCGGACTTCGAGGTTGCCGGTCTTCATCGCGGGAAAAATGTGCACGCCGGGCGAATTGAAGTTGGCATTCGCGGAGCACGAGCGCCCGCATTGCGCGCAGTAGTGGCAGGCGGCGCGTCCGTTCAAGGGACGCGTCAGGATAGCGAGACGCGAGGGGATGCAGGGAATTTTGAGGTCGTCGCTCGCGCGTTTAATGAGGCGTTCATAACCACGCGGCGCGGGCGCGGGCTGAAATTTCCCGTCGGGCGTATTTTCGAGGCCTTCCTGGGTTCCGAAAACGCCGATGAGTTCTTCGGCCTTGTCATAGTAAGGCGCCAGATCGTCGTAGGTGATAGGCCAGTCGAAGCCCTTGCCGTCGCGGCTGTATGGCTTGAAATCGTAAGGCCCCATGCGCAGGGAGATGCGGCCATAGTGATTGGTTCGCCCTCCGAGCATGCGACCGCGCCACCAGCGGAAATCGGAACCGGGAGCTGAGGTGTAGGGTTCACCGGGGATTTGCCAGCCGCCCAGCAGAGTGGCATCGAAATAACCGAAAGGTTTTTCCTTCGTGGATGCGCCGCGATGGGGCGCCGCGTACGGCCACGCGAACATTTTCGATTGCTTGGAGCAGTCGAACCAGTCGCCCGCTTCAAGCATGCAGATCTTGGCGCCGGCTTGGGCCAGCACGTGAGCCGCGATGCCGCCTCCGGCTCCGGAGCCAACGATTACGACATCGTATGTCTTGAGTTTAGTCGCGGTCTGGGGCACGAGGCGACGTTATCACGAGACGCAGGACTTTCGCAAATTTACGGGGCAAGCCCGTCACCTGCGGAACTAGGAGCGCCTAACTCACCCATCAGGCTTCAATGAGGCCGCACGCGATCGCGTGCGGGCCAAGTACACACCGGTTGTCCAAAGCAAGATTTTCGTTAGCACCGGAAATTTTCCTGCGTGAAAGCCAATTTAGAATCAACGGCTAGGAGTTTAGCGGACCTGGACCGCGTAATCGGTGCCCACAGGCGCTTTTCCGTCCCACGTTGTTTGCATACCACGACGGGAAATCACAGCCCTTCCCCTCATTCCTCTCAACCACTTACCGAAATCCCGCCCCGCCCCCATGTAACTCTCGATGCAGGAGATCCACATCATGTCAACTTACGCGCGGCTTGCAGCCAATCTAAGCAATGCCTTAAAATCCACCGGCCCCAACACCAAGCACGGGAAAGAAAGGTCGAAATTGAATGCTGTGCGGCACGGCCTAACCGCTCAAACCATCCTGCTCCCCAACGAGGATGCCTTAGCCTACAAAGCCCTCTGCGACGAATTCACCAAACACTGCCGACCGGCGAACATCTTAGAAAAAGTGGTCGTCCAGCAGATCGCCGACTCCGCCTGGCGCCTTGGCCGCTGCACGGCCATGAGTGAAAACATGTTCTCCGCCGGCCACATGACCGCGGATGGCAACATGCTGATGCCGGACCCCTCGCTGCACGCCGCCATCACCGCCCCGCGTGTGCTCAAGAACAACGTTCCGTCGCTGGAAGCCTTGAGCCGCGCCACCAGCCGCCTGCAACGCGGCCTCAAAGAAGCCATGGACCAGCTGCTCGCCCTCCAAACCGAGCGCAAACTCCTCGAAAAGGCCACGCTCGAAGCTGCCAGCGCCATGGCCAAGTACCTGAAATCAATCCAGAGAACCTTCGTCCCCGCGGACTTTGGCTTCGTTTTGACAATCGAGAAGATCGACGCCCACATCCGCTACGAGTCCATGCTCGAAACCGCCCTCAGCCACCAAAAACGGCTCCCCAAAGCCGCCTGACTTTGCCCTTGCCTCTGCGTCCCACCCAAATTTGTTCTTGCCCCTGCGATACACCCTGCGTCATAGTGAATTAGGCGTCAGACCGGAAATGTAGAGCGCACTCGTATCGGCTGTACTGGGCTTCCAACGCCCGTATCGCGCTTGCCCTGACGCAAAACGGCGATGAGTACGGCGATGAACGAAACGTATCTCTATTTCACGGAGCTGCTGGGCCTCCCGGTCTACGACCTCAAGGGCCGGCGCATCGGTCGCGTTAAGGACGCGGCGGTGGTCCCGCTAATCCATCCGGCACGCGTCGACCGGTATTTGGTGAGCGGCGGCATGACGTGGCTTTCGCTCCGCTACGATCAGGTGGCGCGCATCTCGCTCGACGGCATCCACCTCAGCGACGAGAAGCTTTTCCCCTACCACTCCGACGAATACATGCTGCGCATCGGGCGCGATCTGCTCGACCAGCAGATCATCGACGTCAACGGGCGCAAGGTGGTGCGCGTTACCGATGTCAGCTTCGACCTGCAGACTAACGGGCGAGACACCCTCTCGGTGCTCGAAGTGGATGTGGGGATTCGCAGCATCGTGCGCCGCCTGCTGCAAGGCGGGGTGCCGCCGCGCTGGATTCGTCGCATGCAGCGGCGCATCAGCCCGCATTCCATCCGCTGGGAGTTCTGCAACATTGTAGAGGCTGACCCGCAGCGAAGGCTGCATTTGAACATCTCTAATGACAAGCTGGAGCGCCTCCACCCTGCCGACCTCGCCGACATTGTGGAAGAGCTGGGGCCGGATGAGCGCGAGGCTATTTTTGAAACCATGGACAGCCAAGTGGCGGCGGAGGCGCTGTCGGAAGTCGATCCGAAAACGCAGGCGCGCATTCTGGAATCGCTCGAGCCCGAGGTGGCCGCGGACATCATTGAAGAGATGTCGCCCGATGAGGCGGCCGACGCGCTGGCTGAACTGGGAGAGGGGACCAGCGAGGAAATTCTGGATGAGATGGAAAACGCGCCCGGCGAGGAAGTGCGCGAGCTTCTGGAACATGATGAGGATACAGCCGGCGGCATGATGAACACCGAGTATGTAGCGCTGCCTGAGGACGCCACGGTGGAGACGGCGCTGGCCGCGCTGCGAGGTCAAGAAGATTTGCTGGAGTCCCTAAATGTGCTGTTCCTGGTGGATACCGAAGGGCGTTTGACCGGAGCCGTTCCGCTGGCGCGTCTCTTTGTTTCCGACATGTCGACGCCGCTCTCGACTTTTGTTTCGGACACGCTTATTTATGCGCGAGTTGACATGAAACAGGACCGGCTGACGGAGTTGTTCGATAAATACAACGTGCTGACGCTCCCGATCGTCGACGAGCAAAAGCGCCTCGCCGGCGTGGTGACGGCGGACGACATTATTTCGGTGTTAAGGCACAGGTAGCGGATGCCAACTTTCGTCAGCCGCTTTCGACAACACATCGTCGTGTTCATGGCCGTTTTGGGGCCAGGTCTGATCACCGCGGTGGTTGACAATGACGCGGGCGGTATCGTGACCTACTCGCAAGCGGGCGCGCGCTGGGGCTATCTGCCGTTGTGGACACTGCTGCCGATTACGGTAGTGCTGATCATGACCCAGGAGATGTGCTCGCGCATGGGCGCGGTCACCGGCAAGGGCCTCTCCGATCTGATTCGCGAAGAGTTCGGGCTGCGCATGACGTTCATCATCATGGCGCTGTTGGTGCTGGTGAATCTGACCAACATCATGTGCGAATTCGCGGGCATTGCGAGTTCGCTCGGCCTGTTCGGGGTGAGCCGGTATATTTCGGTGCCACTGGGTGCGGCGGCGGTTTGGTTCCTCGCGGTGAAAGGCAACTACCGCAGCATCGAGAAGATCTTTCTGCTGGCGTGCGTGATCTACGTGACCTATATCATCTCGGGATTTCTCGTGAAGCCGGATTGGAAACAAGCGGCACTCTACAGCGTGAAACCGGTCTTGATGCTCGACAACGAATATATCTACATGCTGATCGGGATGGTGGGGACCACCATCGCGCCGTGGATGCAGTTCTACTTGCAGGCCGCTGTCGTGGAGAAGGGAATCACCGTGCGCGAGTACAAGGAATCGCGCGTGGAAGTGATCGTGGGGTGCTTCATCACGCAGATCATTGCCTTCTTCATCATTGTGGCGTGCGCGGGCGCGATCTGGTCGACGGGGCCGAAGAACATTAACGACGGGGCGGAGGCGGCGCAAGGGTTGAAACCTTTTGGGCAATACGCGTTCCTTTTATTTAGCGGAGGCCTGCTCAACGCTTCGGTGTTTGCGGCGTGCATTCTGCCGCTCTCGACGGCGTACTCGGTATGCGAGGGGCTGGGATTCGAATCGGGAGTGAGCAAAACTTTTCGCGAGGCCCCTATTTTCTATTGGCTCTACACGCTGTTGATTGTTGTGGGTGCGGGCGTAATCCTGATTCCAAATTTCCCGCTCTTCCAGATGATTTTGTTTTCGCAGGTCGTTAATGGCGTGCTGCTGCCTTTCGTTTTGATCTTCATGATCTTGCTGATGAAAAAACATAATCTAATGAAGGAGTGGACCAATTCGCGGGCGTATAACATCATCGCGTGGGCTACGGTAGTGGTGATGATTGGGTTGACCGCGGCGTACGCGGGGATCAGTTTGCGAGGATTGCATTAAGCATGATGGATGAACAGGAATTCAAGAAGCACGCCGACCACGCGCTTAATTCCGTGACGCGCGCGATGATGTCGGCCGGGGACGATTTCGACTTCGAAGTAGATTCGCAGGCGGGCGCGGTGACGGTGGAGTTTGTGGACCCCCCGGCGAAGTTCGTGATAAGTCCGAATACGCCCGTCCGGCAGATTTGGGTTTCGGCGCTGTCGCGCAGTTTCAAGTTGGAGTGGGACGTGGTGCAAAGCGCATTTGTGCATCGCGAGTCGGGCGAGTCGCTCATGAAACTGATGGGTACAGTCATCAGCAAACACCTGGGTCAGGAAGTTACTCTATAGTTCATAAATGAAATCTCGAGAGCAGAGCGACACCGGTCACTTCGGGTACGCCCAGGAGTTGTTCCGGAACGTCGGCGGGTTCTCCAGTTTCGCGATCTCGTTTTCAATCGTTTCCATCATCACCGGCGTCTGCACTCTGTACGGATACGGCCTGGAGATGGGCGGCCCGCTGGAGATGACGCTGGGGTGGCCGATCGCCACGCTGGGCACGTTAACGGTGGCGGCCAGCATGGCGGAACTTTGCTCGGCTTATCCCACGGCGGGGGGCACGTATCATTGGGCCTCGGCGCTGGGGGGCATGCATGCGGGCTGGTTTGTGTGCGTGCTCAACATTGTGGGTGCGACGGCGACGCTGCTAGGCGTGGACTACAGCTGCGCGCAGTTCGTGCTGCCGTTCCTGCAGATAACATCCAGTGCGAGGCATTTGGTCGAAGCTCTGATCGTCATACTGTTGTTGCAGGCGCTGATCAATCACTATGGCGTGCGCCTGGTCGCGTGGCTGAACGATTTCAGCGTAACGGTTCATATCGCTGGAGTGCTGGTGGTGGTTGCCGCGCTGTTTTGGTTCGCGCCGAAGCAGCCGGTTTCCTTTCTGCTGCTGGCGGTCAATAGCAACGGTCAGCACTTCTATGGGTGGGCGTTCCTTCTGGGGCTATTGCAGGCGCAGTGGACTTACACAGGCTTCGATGCGTCGGCGGCGATTGCGGAAGAGACCGAGTCCCCCCGCACGCGCGCTCCGTGGGGGATTTTTCTGGCGGTAGCGGTGTCGGGCGTCGTGGGGTATGTGCTAGTGCTTGCAATCACGCTCGCGATCTCTACAATCCCGAATGCGCTGCACGCGGTGGATGCGCAGGGCAATGCGCTTCCGGCGGTCATCGGAATCCTGCAAGGCGGCTTGGGAGTGAAGGCCGGAAACGCGATGGGAGGCCTCGCGGCGCTGGCGATGTGGTTCTGTGGGCTGGGATCGTTGACCTCGACATCGCGTATGCTGTTCTCCTTGGCGCGCGATAACGGAACTCCGTTCTCGCGGATACTTCGGAAGGTGAGTGTGAGTCACGGAACTCCGGCGGCGGCGATCTGGTTCATCGTCGCGGTGGCCTTTTGCGGGATCTTGGTGACTAGTGCGATTCCGGTGATTACGTCGATGGCAACGGTGGCGGCTTATCTCTCTTACGGATTGCCGATTCTATTTGCCTACCGCGCGCGATCGCGGGGAGGGCAGGACTGGACGCGCGAGGCCGTCTGGACCCTTGGGCGGTATGGTCGCGGGCTCAATTTGATCGCAATCTTCTTCGCGGCGGCCGTGTGCTTCATCATGGTGATGCCGCCAAATCAGATCGCCGGTCAGATGCTGGCCGCGGTGGTAGCGCTGGCGGTGGTGCTCTATGGGTTCGTGCGCCGAAGCGGTTTCCGTGGGCCGGCTTGGGTGGGCGGAAAGGCGTAGCGGCTAAAGCGATTCCGCGTGCTAATCGATTATTGAAATCACAGTCCCTGGCGTGTTGCCTTCGAGACGATTATTGACGAACAGGAAACTTGTTCGGCGTTCAGCCCGGGCAATGGAGACAAGTTCGCGCAACCCCTCCCGCGCGCTCTCACACACCTCCTGCACCTCGGCATAGGGCGCAAACGATTTCACTGCGTCTTCATACAAGCGCCCCGGCTTCAACAATGCGCGGCACACCGTAAAGTCGGCCGTGAAGGCGCCGGGGATCGCGATTTGCGAAGGCAAATCCGGCATGCGAGTCCAGGAATTGAAAACGTGCGCCACATTGTGCTCGCGCAACAGCCCGAAATACTCGTCCCCCAGAAACTCAGCATTGCGAATCTCCACCGCATAACGGAAATCGCCATCAATCGCGCGCAAGAACGGGTCGAGCCGATCCAGAAATTCCGCCGCGCTTCCGAAGGTCTTTCGCGCAAACGCGCCGAACTCGAAGATCAGCACCCCTGTCTTCGCTCGAAACGGCCGCAGCGGACGCAGGAATGCATCGTCGAACAGCACGGGATCGAGAAACGTCGGATTCTCCAAGCCGCCCTGCAAACCGTACCTCGCATGCATGGGAAAGCTCGCGCAAGTAATCTGCTCCGGCACCTTAAACGCGAACTGGAAACCTTCCGGCGTCTGCGAAAACAGCTTGTGCCAGAACTCTTCACTCGGGAATTGATAGAAGGCGAAGTCGCCGCAGACTGCCGGAAACACCGACGCGTACTCTGCCAGGCAGTTGGCTTCAAACGCCGCCTTGGAAAATCGCCCGCGCGACAAATATCGCGACCGCGAGTAAATCTGTCCTAGCCAGCCTTCATACTTCCAGGAACTTCCGCCGATATAGATTCGCTCCCGTGCTAACTCCGCGAGACGCCGCGCCAAGCCGTCGCGATCGAACTCTGGCCCTTCATCGAAGAGCGAATCCACCGCTACCAGGCTCGCGCCGATCGATATCCGTAAGGGTCTGCCGCCGCTTCGATCACGCCGTCGGGCATGATGCGAACGATCACCGGCGCAGCCCCGCTAGCCCACCGCGACCGCGTGCCAATTTTGTGCTTTCGCTCGCCCAATTCACTCATCACCGCTGCCGGGATCCGCTCGTCAAGCAACAGATCGCCCGGATTCATCGCGTGATTATCAAAGCTCGAAACCAAATGTCGAGTCTGGAAACGCGGTGCTTCAATCGCCGCCTCCACACCCATCCCGAATTGGATCACGTCGAGCAAAATCTGTATCAGCGATTGGTCCTGATTGTCGCCGCCAGGAGTGGAAAGCGCTATATAAGCTTGCCCGTTATGCGTCACCAGCGTGGGGCTGAGCGTTACCCGGGGGCGCTTGCCCCCGGCGAGTTCGTTCGGGTGTCCCGGAATCAGCAGGAAATTTTCCGCGCGCTGCGTCAGCGGAATTCCCGTGTCCCCTGCAATCACCGAAGGCATCCACGCACCCGATGGCGTTGACGAAAACATCACACCATTCCGGTCCACCGCGTCGATGCACGTGGTGTCCTTCGCCATCAGCGCGTCGTCGATCTTCACGTTCGCCGTCTCGGAATTCGAGGGATGGATTCCTGGATGATCGGCAATCCTGCCCGGACGAAAATCCATCGAAGCGTCGGCTCCTATCAACTTCCGGCGCCCTTCCGCGTACGCCATCGACAGCAGCTTGTCCGCCGGCACGGGCGAAAACTTTGGATCGCCATAATATGTGTCGCGATCCGCATAGGCAAGCTTGAGCGCTTCCACCAGCGTGTGAATATAGTCCGCCGAATTCAGACGCATCGCGCCCAGGTCGTAGCTGCTGAGCAGGTTTAAGGCTTCGATCATCGAGGGGCCTTGGGTCCAGAATCCCGGCTTGTAAACTTCGAAGCCGTGATAGTTCGTTGAGACCGCGTCCTCCGGCGCCAGCCGGAACGCAGCCATGTCCTCATAGCGAAGCAGCCCGTGATTGGTTTTGCAAAACGCATCGATCTTTCTCGCGATTTCGCCGCGATAGAAATAGTCCCGCACCGCATCGATCCCCGCTAGGCGCGACGCGCCCGATTCCAGCGCCTTTTTCTCCGCGGCCGCCAACGCCCGAAGCGTGCGCGCTAAATCCGGCTGACGAAACAACTCCCCCGGTTGCGGCGCGTGCCCGTCGGGAAGCCAGTGCCTCTCCGAAGTGGGCCACAGCTCCAGAAATCGCCGGCTGCGCTCCACCGTGATTGATCGGACTTCATCGATCGGCTCGCCATCCGCTAGCTCCGTCGCAGTTGCGATTGCTTCGCCGAACGACTTCGTGCCGAAGTCGCGTAGCGCCACCAAAGCCGCGTCCACCATGCCCGGCACCAGCGCGGGCATGATCCCGGCCACCGGAACCATGCCGCGCAGCCCGTTTTTCTCAGGGGCCTGCATGACCTCGCCCGGCAAAAAGGCCCGATTCCGAAAGAATGCCGCCGTGGCCAATTTCGGCATCGTCCCGACCCCCGCGATGGCATGAACTTTGCCATCCGCCGTGCGAATCAGAATGGGCGCTTCGCCGCCAAATCCGAAGTGGGAAAACTCCGTGACGGAAGCCGCAAACATCGCCGCAACCCCGGCATCTACCGCATTCCCTCCCTGGTAGTACATGCGCATGCCCGCATCCGTGGCATAATCGCTGCCCGCGGCAATGGCACCATGCGTCCCGCGCGAAGCCGTTCTTTGCGGGCGTTCAATATTGTTGCGCTGTCCGAAAATCAGCAGCGCGGGAATTAGAAGAAGCAAAAGGCGTTTGTGCTTCATGGTTCACTATATAATGAATTCTTCCCTGCGCCTGACGCAACCATGCTGCTACCTTCGTCTTACCTGATCACCCTGCTATTGACGGTCCTCACCATGCTCTGCTGGGGATCTTGGGCGAACACATTCAAGTTGTCTGGTAAGTGGCGTTTCGAACTTTTCTACTTCGATTATTCCGCGGGTGTCTTGCTCGGTGCCATCATCCTGGCACTGACCTTTGGCACTCTCGGTTACGACGGGTTCGAGTTCATGGATGATCTGCTGCATGCCGGCCGCCGCCAGGATTTATACGGTTTCGCTGGCGGCGTTATCTTCAATCTCGCCAATATGCTGCTCGTTGCCGCCATCTCGGTCGCGGGGATGGCCGTCGCATTCCCCGTCGGCATCGGCGTTGCCCTCGTCATTGGCGTCGTGTGGAATTACATTCTTGCGCCGCATGGAAACCCGGCATTTCTCTTCGGCGGAGCCGCTGTCATAGTCGCGGCCATTGTCGTCGATGCGCTCGCATACAAAACTTATGCGCTCGCCAAAGTCGAGCGGGAAGCTCGCGCTGGCAACGCTAAGAGCACGCGAAAAGCGGTGAGTTTGAAGGGTATTTCATTGGCGCTCGTCAGCGGTGTGCTCATGGGCTCGTTTTTTCCTCTAGTCGAAATGGGTAAGGGCGGGGAACTCGGACTTGGCCCATACGCCATAGGGTTCGTTTTCGCACTGGGAGTTTTTCTCTCGACGTTCGCGTTCAATATGTTTTTCATGAACCTCCCGGTAGAAGGCAAACCCGTCGAAATCACTGAATATTTTCGGGGCAACTTCAGGCAGCACACGCTTGGAATAATAGGCGGCATGATCTGGATCACCGGCGCCGTTTCCAACTTCGTCGCCGCCAGCGCCCAAGGCAAAGCGCAGGTGGGCCCCGCCGTGAGCTATGCCATTGGACAAGGCGCGACCATGGTCAGTGCCCTTTGGGGACTGCTGGTCTGGAAGGAATTCGCCGGTGCCGATCAGCGTGTTCGCATGCTGCTCGGCGTCATGCTCGTGTTGTTCGTTGTAGGCCTAGGGCTCGTCTCAGTTGCCCCGTTATTTCCGTAAATTCTCTCTCTAGGCGGACAAAGGGCCTCCGCCCTATTGGCTGGATAGCACTTCGCGCAGAGCCGCCACGGCACTTGCGCAAGCGTCCCTGTCGACGTCGTAGTGCGTCACCGCGCGCATCTGCCGGTCGTTGATTCCGTTGATCAGCACGCCCCGCGACCTCAACTCGCGGCTGATATCGGCCACGCTCATCCCCGTCCCGCTGATGTCGAAAATCACGATATTCGTTTCTATCGCCGAGAGATGAATCTGAATTCCTCGAAGTTTCTGCAGCTCACTCGCAAGCCATCGCGCGTTTGCGTGATCTTGGGTCAGCAGCTTCGGCGATTCTTCCAAGGCCAGCAATCCAGCCGCCGCTAGCACGCCCGCCTGCCGCATCCCGCCTCCCAGCCGCTTCCGATACAGCCGCCCCTTCGCGATTTTCTCCGCCGTTCCCGCCAGCATCGAGCCCACTGGCGCACCGAGAGCTTTCGACAGGCAGAACATCACCGTGTCGACGTGAGCCACAATGTCGCGCACCGGGCGCCCCATTGCCGCGGCCGCATTGAATACGCGCGCCCCGTCCATGTGCACCGGGAGCCCCGCGTCATGCGCGCCGCTGCAGATTTCTTCGATCACTTCGAGCGGATAAATGCGCCCGCCCGCCATGTTGTGCGTGTTCTCAATCTCGATGCAGCCCGTCGGAGCCGAGTGCGGACCCAGGGGCCTCACCACTTTGCGAATCTGGCTCCAGCGCAGAATTCCGTCTTCGGTCGGGATGGCGCGAATCACGCATCCAGAAAACCACGCCACCATCGAGAGTTCCCAATCGAGCAGATGCGCCCGCGAATCGCACACCACTTCCTGCCCATGCTCGGTATGCAGCTTGATGGCGATGGTGTTGCCCATGGTGCCGGTCGGCACGAACAGCGCGGCCTCTTTCCCCACGGTTTCGGCGGCCCGCTGCTCCAACCGGTTGATCGTCGGGTCTTCGCCGTAGACGTCGTCTCCCACTTCGGCATTTGCCATCGCCGCGCGCATGGCGGCTGTGGGCTTGGTGACTGTGTCGCTGCGAAGGTCGATCATGCGTTTAGAAATTCCTGAAAAACTTCGTTCGACAAAAGCACTCCCTGATTCGTTAGGCGGATGCGCGCGCCATCGCGCTCCAGAAGGCCCGATTCAACGAACCGTTCGATGGGTTCCGCGTACTGCTTCCGATCCTCCGCGCTGGTCTCAACGCCTTCGGAAAGCCGTAGCCCCACGAAAAATTTCTCTTCGCCCGCATTTGCATCCGAACTCTCCTCTCGCGCCGATTCCCCGCGATCCCAGCGTGCCACGTAGTCGGCCGCGCTTTCCACATTCTGCCACCGCCGCGCTCCATCGAACGAATGCGCGTCGGCGCCGAAACCCGTGTACGGCGTACGCTGCCAGTACTTCAAATTGTGAATTGACTCCCACCCGGGCCGCGCGAAATTCGAGATCTCGTAACGCGGAATTCCCATCCCGCGCAGGCGCTCTACCGCGGTCTCATAAAACGCCGCGCACATGTCGTCCGACGGAGCATCGAACGCTCCATATCGCTTGCCGCCGAGTAAAATCTCGGCCCCCAGCCGGCTGTCCTCATCCACTTCCAGCATGTAGATGGAGACGTGCGGCGGCGCTAATTTCTCAATCCAGTCGAGCGACTCCCGCCAGCTCGCCTCAGTCTGCCCCGGCAATCCCGCGATCAAATCGATGTTGAGATTACTCAACCCGCACCCACGTAGCAGCGCGATCTCAGCTTCCACCACAGCCGCCGAGTGCCTGCGCCCCGTCCGCGCCAGTTCGTGTTGTACGAACGACTGCACCCCGAGACTGACGCGATTGATACCGCTCAAAATCCATGCCCGCGCCCGTTCGAGCGTCACAGTACCTGGAGCCGTCTCAATCGTTGCCTCGCGCCAAGGCCGACCTGGAATCGCGCGCAGGATCTCATCCAGCAACTCCAGCGGCATCGCACTGGGAGTACCGCCACCGAGATACACCGTATCTACGCCGCCAGCAAACGAGCTGGTGCGTATCTCCGCTGACAACGCTTGTCCGTACTTTTCTTCTAGCGCGCGCGGAAAAACCCCCGATGCGAAATTGCAATAGGTGCACTTCTGCGCGCAAAACGGGTACGAGATGTAAATACCTGTCACGGAAACCTTTATGATAGCGGTTCGCAATGACCCCGTCCCGCCGCCGCGCCGCCGCACTCGCCTGCTTCGTGCTGTCCTTCATCGCCCTTGGCTGGAACGTCCAAAACGCCGGCATCGCCAGCGGCTCCATCGACACTGTCCTCAAGCTCGGCGCGCAAGATGAATCGCTTTACACCCGCGAAGCCATCCACATGGTTACCACCAACCAATGGAGCACGCAGAACTGGCTCGACCGCTACGAAATGTCGAAGCCGCCGCTGCTCATGTGGCTCTCGGCCCTCAGCATGAAGCTCCTCGGAATCAATGCGTTCGCCGCGCGCGTCCCATCGCTAGTGAGTGGCGCGCTTGCGTGCACGCTCATATTCCTGCTCGCTTGGCAAATTCGATCGCTCGCCGCCGCCATTGCCGCCGCAATTCTCATGCTCGCGACGCAGCCCTTCCACATCCTCGCCCGGTTGAATCTGACCGACATGCTTCTTACCGCCTGCGTCACCGCCGCGCTCTACTTTGCGTTGCGCGGCGGCGCTGGCGGATTTGCCGTCTCCACCGCCCTCGCCATCCTCGCCAAAAGCCTCATGGGATTTCTCCCGCTGCTCGCACTCGTCGGCATGTGGGGCCGCAAGCCTAAATTTCCAGTCAAAACCCTCGCCTGGATCGTCGTCATTGCCGCGCCCTGGTTCCTCTACCAGTTCGTGGTCCACCGCGAGTGGCTGATGGCACACTACTCCGGGGTGCTCGTCATGGGCCTCGGCCAAACTCCGCAAGCGGCGCAGGAGTGGGAACTCTGGTTCTACGCCAAGCGCGCGGCTCTCAACGCGCCCCTGCTGACGGCGACCCTATTGACCGCGATTCCATCTTGGATGATATCCCTGCGACGCCGCGATCCCGTTGCCCGCGCTCTGCTGGCTTGGACCGCCGTTTTTCTCATTGGCCTGCTGCTATACCGCCATCGCAGCGTGCAATACATGCTTCCGTTGATCCCGGCCCTCAGTCTTGCCGCTGCGTTCTACAGCCCAATCATGTCCCCGCGCTCCGCCTGGATCGTCTGTGCGCTTTTCGCGATCGCGTTCTTTTTCGAAGGCGCCAATCCGGAAACGACATGGGGACTATCTTACGAATCTGGAACCACGCTCTCTCCCGCACCCCTTCTCACGCAGTACTGCGAAATGCATCGCCACACCGATCTGATCCTGCTCAATGTGGATGATGAATTCTATTCGTCCGTGCTGCCCCTCGCGCGTGTGCGCTACGCCTGGGTGGACCCGTCCGATGTTGACGCAAGGCTCGTACCCTATTTCCGATACTTAGGAATATCGCTGCGGCTCGGGCAGTTTCTGGGTCTTCCGTCCGATGAATCTCCCTTTCGCCAGCGTCTCCTCGATTGGAAAGCGCCCTCCGATCAACCCATCGGTCAGGCCCTCGTCGCCCGAGATCTTGACGACTTGCGGATGCTCGTCAGAGGCCGCGCGCAGAGCGATTATCTCTTGCCACGAAGCCTGCTGGCAACGTTAGACCCCAGCACGGTCGCCGCTTATGATCTTGTATCTACGCGAGCCCCCGATGTCCTGCTTTTATCGAAGAATCCCGCCGAGAACCAAGCCGCTCCCCAACCCGGCTGGTCCTGCCGGATCTGACGTGCTACCGCTTGCACAATTCCGGATACTGCTTCCGAAGATGCTCGACCTTGGGCAGGTCGTTGATTGCGATATAAGGCTGGTTGGGATGCAGCTCCAGGTAATTCTGGTGATAAGCCTCCGCCGCATAGAAGGCTTTCAACGGAACGATCTGCGTCACGATCGGCCGCCGAAATACATGCGCCTGATTCAACTCCTCGACGTATGCCTGAGCGAGACGCTTCTGTTCGTCGGAAGTATAGAAGATTGCCGACCGGTACTGCGTCCCGCTATCCGGCCCCTGGCGATTTAGTTCGGTCGGGTCGTGCGCGACTGAGAAATAGACTTTCAAGAGCTGCCCGAACGTGACCTGTTTCGGATCGAACGTGATCTGCACAGACTCCGCATGCCCGGTCGTGCCCGTGCTCACGATTTCATATTGAGCCGTGGCCTGGCTGCCGCCCGAGTATCCGGACACGACCTTCGACACGCCCTTCACATTCTTGAAAACTCCGTCGACACCCCAGAAGCATCCGCCGGCAAACACCGCTGTCTCGATTGCCCCAACTGCGCCAATGTTCCCGCCATCGGGCGGATCTGGAAACCGCGCCGCCGTAGCGGTCGATGAAAATTGCGTTAGCAGAACTCCACCCAGAAGAAGTGCCGTTGAAAAGGCTTTAGGTATTTGCATTATGTCCTCACTAGATACTTCGCGCCCCGAACACTTTAAGTTATGCCGTCTCACCGCCATAAAACTAAAAAGGCCCCCACGACCTTACTCCGTGGGGGCCTTTTCGCTAAAAACCCGACGAAACTAGTCGCCGAAACTCCCCACTTCTTCCCGCTCTTCCACCTTCGGCTTCGCCGGCGCTGCCGGAGCAATCCCGAGCGAGCCCAGCGGCACAAATCCCGCGTCCGCCGGCTTTTCTTTGAGCACTTGCTCGCGATACAGCTTCGCCATCCGCGCATTTTCCGCCGACTGCTTCAGCTTCGCATCGCGCGCCCGAGTCTTCTCCTCACGAGCCGTCTTGGCGATGCCCTTATCGTCCAGATCGTGCTGCAGTCCGAAAGCCACGTGTTCGTCATTCAAGCGAAGTGAATGCGCCGTCGTCTCCAGACCCACGTTCTTGCCGCCCGCGAAAATTTCATGACGCCCGTGCTCCTCATACCACTTGGTAAGCGACGCCGTCATGTGCATCTTCTCGATAATGTTGCGCCACCCCACACCGGTGTTATACGCGCAGAAGGAAATTTCGCCTTCCTGCGTGGCGTAAGGAATAATGCACTGTTCCGTTCGACGGAAGTCGTAATTGAAGAGATCCTGGAACCACATTCCCGCTATGAATAGGAAGTTCCAGCGATCCTGCCGCCGCATCTCGATATCTTTCTCGGTGCGGTCCGCTGTAACCTTGCCGTAGTTGCGCTTGGTTCCGCCGAAGCACTTATCGAACTTCGTCAGCATGTCCGTCAGCCGGAACGTGCTCGGCGCCATGAACGGGTCGTAATTGCGCAGCATCGCGAGCGAGATACCGAAGATGGACAGAGACTTCCCGCGCCCGGCATCGTTGATCCGCGCCACGTCCTTCGACAACTGTTCGGCATTCAAGAATGCCGTCACAGGCGCGAATTCCTTGGTTTCCTTGTCAATCATCAGCGCCATGCCGATGCCGCAATTCGGATGGCACCCGCAGCTCAACTGACCCCAATCCGCGCTCGGTCCATGCACTAGATCGGCCCAGTCGGAAAACGTGCTCATGAATGAAATCGGGAACCAGTCGCGGGTGGGTTCGCCCATGCCGACTTGATTCTTCACATCGAGCGCCAAGTGCGAAAGCGTATAACGCTGTGCCGCGCGGCGTTCATCGGTCACTGCTTCATCGCGGCCCGTGAACGAGACCGGCTGAAATGAAAGGAATGAAATTTTCTTCGGAT
The DNA here is from genome assembly GCA_025358575.1 of Terriglobia bacterium. Lineage (GTDB taxonomy): Bacteria > Acidobacteriota > Terriglobia > Bryobacterales > Bryobacteraceae > JANYJA01. The sequence goes on along the minus strand of JANYJA010000141.1, from coordinate 9,601 downwards.
TATCTAGCGCAAACTGAATAATGTGTCCGACCTGCTCGTTGTTCACTCCGTTGATGATCGTAGTCACCGGCACAATATCGACGCCCGCCGAATGCAGATTCTCAATTGCCCGAAGCTTTACATCGAACAGATTGCCTACCGCCCGGTGCGAATTCGCCGCATTCCCGATCCCGTCGAACTGCAAATACGCGTACCGCAACCCAGCCTTCGCTGATTCCCTGCAAAATTCCGGGCTCTTGGCGAACTCGATCCCGTTGGTTGCCGCCTGCACGCTGTTATACCCAACCTTGCGCGAATACGCTACCGCTTTCAAGAAGTGAGGCGAAAGCGTTGGCTCGCCGCCCGAAAATTGCACCGACATCTGCCGCCGCGGCTTGATTGAGATCGCATTGTCCAGCATGGTCTGGATCTCTTCCCACGATAATTCGTGGACGAAGCCCACCTGATTAGCGTCCATGAAACACGGATCGCACATCATGTTGCAGCGGTTGGTCAAATCGATCGTCAGCACCGAGCCGCGCCCGTGCTTCACCGTGCTGGTCCCGTGATTGTGTAACTTTTCGTCATTGTGGGCGCGGATGTCGCGGCCCGGGAAAACATCTTCGAGGTGTTTGAAAAACGCCGTATCGATGGCCATCACGTCTTCAAAATGTCCGTGAATCGGGCAGTCCTTCACCATCAGAATCTGGCCATCGCGTTCGATAATCTGCGCTTTGATCTCGCCGACCTTGTCGTTCAGCAGGATCTCGTGGGGAATCTTGCCATCCACAATCTGCTGCCGGATCTCGGGAATGCAGCGCGGACAAAGGGAATCGGTAGTGCGGGGCCAGCCGAGTGGCGGTTTCGTCTTCTGGTAGGACTTGAGGAGCGGTTTATCCGACCACTTGGGAGTGAAAGAAGGGTTCTGATGAATTTGGTTGAGGCGATCAAACACGTTCCAAGCTGCGCCAGCTGCGACCGTGACCGCCTTCTCCAGGTACTTCATCGGCTTTTGCATATTCCTCTATTCTCCTTGGGATAACACTCTGGGATAATCCCAAAGCATACGATATTTTGGCTAAGGGCAATACCAAAACCCTTAAACTGCTTGTTTTCTTTCTTGTATGGTCAATAAGCCAGCTAAACGGAAGGTGCAAACCCTAGTGCTGATTTCTGCGCTTTCCCCCCGGCATAAGTCCATCAGATGCTGAAGTTACGAATTAGTTGCGAGGTAACGATGATGCCGCCACGCTACCATAAGTGCATGACGCTCCACGTCCACGCGCCACTGCTTGTCGCGGCTGCCTTTTTTACACTTTTTCTTCCCGCTCCCGCTCAGACAATTTGTCCCGCAACCCCTGTCTTCTCGCCGTGCGACATCGCCTTCGATCTTTCCCCTGCCGACGCCACAATTCATCCGAAACCCCACCAATCCATCGATCTTCACGCCGAATTCCGCGCGCCCAGTCACAAGACTTATCGCGTTGGGGCATTTTGGGATGGCGGCATTCGCATGGTCCTCCGTATCACCCCTCTGGAACCCGGCACCTGGGACTTCCGCGTCACCAGTAACATCTCTGCCTTCAACGAGAAGCAAGGAGTTTTCACGGCCACCGCTTCGGACTCCCCCGGCTTTGTCCAGCCCGCCAACACCCACCATTTTTCCTACACCGTCGACGCCGCAAGCGGCTATCAAAAACCTCACCTTTGGATGGGCGCCGTCCTGCCCGATCCCCTCACCCCCGCCGATTTCGAACGAACGGTCACCGACCGCGCCACCCAAAAATTCAACCACCTGCGGATCTCTCTCGCTCCTCAAAATGGCTTCGATCCCGCTTACCTTCGCGAAATCGATGGGCGCGTTCAATTCATGAACCGCAAAGGAATCGTTGCCGATGTGGTCCTCGACCCCCACGGCCAAATCGCTAGCTTATTCCCGGATCGCAGCCAGCGTGAAGCTCTGCTCCGTGTCATCATCGCCCGATTTGCGCCCCTCAACATCACTTGGGAACTGCTCGGTGCCTTCGATTCGGTCCCTTCCGGCCGGGATCTCACGCGCGAAATCGGTGATTTCCTAAAGGCAAATGACCCCTACCATCACGCGCGCTCCACCGGTACTTTTGCGTCCTCCTCCCCGCTCGCCGACGACGGTTGGATGCACTTCCTGACTTACACCTCATCAGACAACGCCGTGGGCGCAATTGAACATCAGATCTTCACCCAGCCGGCCATCAATAACTTCGCCACAGCCCACATCTCGACGGAGGAATTTCGCCATCGTCTCTGGAACGCCGCCATGAATGGCCAGTATCCGGAGGCCGCCACCCCTAACGAGGAGGCCGCCAGCCAAATGACCTTCTGGTACAAATTCTTTTCCGGCACGCGGCACTGGGAACTGGAGCCGTTCTTCGATGTGGTCGGCGGCCGCGCGCTCGGGCTTGAAGAGGTCGAATACATTGTCTACGTCGAAAAACCCGGTCCCGTGGAAGTCCAGCTTGATGCCAAGCACAGATACGACGTGACCTGGTTCAACCCCGTCACGGGAGAATCGTTGGACTTCAAGAGCGAAAAAGTCGACCGTTACGTCGGCGAGCCGCCCGACCGTAATCACGACTGGGTGCTGCATCTCTACCGGGAGGGCCATAAAGCCTCCCTTCTAAAGAGTTACAAGTTCGAATCCCAACTGGTGCCGCAACAGGAGATTGAATCCGACCCTGCCAAGGTGCCCTTCGACGTTGTCGATCCCTCATCGGACTCCATCTCGATTCACCGCGCGGCTCCCTACAAAATCAAACTCAAACGCGAGACGCGCGCCAATAAAAGCATGCTTTATCTCTGGACCGCCGAAGTAACCGCGGACGGGCAAAGTTATCGAATCGTCGGCACCGGACCCCAGGGAATCCTGGATATCCCATCCAATATTGCGCGTCGCATCCCCGGATCGATCCACCTGCGCGCTTATGGGTTAAACGCTCTCGGCAAGCTCTACCAGGTTGATCGCAATTACGAGCTGACGCAGTGAGCGTGCTGATTCTTGCGCTCGATACCACGCGCGAATTCGGCAGCATTGCGCTTGTCACAGCCGTTGAAACAATCGACCAGATCCCGCTGCACGCGCCTGACGGCTTTGGCCACATTCTGTTCGAGAACATCGAGCGTTTGCTGCGCCGGAATAGCCTCAGCGTAAGCGACATCGCTCTTTTCGCCGCTGCCTCCGGCCCCGGATCTTTTACCGGCGTTCGTATCGGTCTCGCATGCATTGCGGGACTCGCCGAAGCTACTGGCAAGCCTGCTGACGGCGTCTCGAATCTGGAAGCTCTCGCCGAGTTCGGAACCGGTCCGCGCCGCGCCGTCATCATCGACGCCCGCCGCGGTGAAGTTTACGCCGCTCTCTATGGCGACGCCACAATGGCTGAGTCCGTCCTGCCATTCCCGGCGTTTTTGGACCAGCTTCCCCCAGGGCCGGTCGAATTCATTGCCAACGACTTTGCACCATTCCGCCCCGCGCTGAGCGGCACTCGTTTCGCCGACTGCTCTGTAATCAACGCCCCGCGCGCGATTGCTTCCTCTATCGGCTCCATCGCAGCCCGGCGCTCTCGCCACTCGGCATTTCTTGACGCCAACTATGTCCGGCGTTCCGATGCCGAGCTGCTGTTCAAACCGTAGGTTAACTCTCACTGAATATAGAAGAATACTTTGCGCAAAGTTTAGGCACTGAACGATTCGTCAAACCACTCCACCGCTCGGCGCAAAGCATCTTCCACGGGTCCCGGATGAAACCCAAGCTCGCGCTCGGCCTTCGCGTGGCTCACGAACATCTTCTTCCGCGCCATCTTTACCGCATCGAGCGGTGCGCGTGGCGGCTTCCCCGAAACCTTCGCCCAAGCCGTCGTCACCACGCCCGCGGCATACGCCACCGCATATGGAAGCTGAATCGTGGGTGCCTTCTTACCCGTAATCCGCGCCATCATCTCCAGAATCTCGCGCAGCGTCATGTTCCGGTTACCCAATATGTACCGTTCCCCCACCCGCCCTTTTTCAGCGGCGAGTACGTGACCCAGCGCCACATCACGCACGTCAACCAAGTTTAATCCGGTATCGATATAGGCTGGCATGTCACCTCTGATGAAATCGAGGATGATCTTGCCGGTAGGAGTAGGCTTCACGTCGTGGTCGCCCACCGGGGCCGTGGGGTTCACGATGACCACCGGGAAACCGGCGCGCGCGAACTCAAGCGCAACCTGCTCCGCCAGGAACTTAGAACGCTTGTAAGCCCCGGACATCTGTTCAATCGCAACGGGCTGCGTCTCGTCGCCCACGCCCCCCGGAGGAATGCCGATGCAGCCGACTGTGCTGGTGTAGACGAACCTTTCGACCCCCGCGGCGCGCGCCGCTTCCAGAAGATTGCGAGTACCGTCGACGTTTGATTGATATAGCTCAGTTGGATCGGCAGCCCACAATCGGTAGTCGGCCGCCACGTGAAAGACCAGCCCGCAACCAGCGACGGCACGCTGAAGTGAATCGGCGTCGCGAAGGTCGCCGGTCGCCTTTTCGATTGCAAGCCCCCCGATTTTGCTGTTCGGACGCGCCAGCGCTCGCACCGTGTGGCCTCGCTCAAGAAGAGCGCGCGCAACGTGCCAGCCGATAAATCCGGAAGCGCCAGTGACCAGAGTCGGGCGCAACCGTTACCGCTGCGCTCCCGCCATGGATGCGCCGGCAAGCTGCGCCGACTTCACCTTTCGGAATGTGGCGAGAGCCATCAGCGGGAAATAAAGTTGATACAGATGGTAGTTCAAGTAGAAGACTTTTGGAAAGCCCGTCCCCGTCGCGAGTTCTTCGCTCCACGCGCCGTCCGGCCGCTGCGTTTCCAGTAAGTAATCGATGCCGTGCTGCAAGCTGGAACTAGTCACGTCACCGCCCGACATCAATCCCATTAACGCCCACGCGGTCTGCGAAGGCGTGCTCGCCCCGGAAGTGTAGATTCCGTTGTCATAACTGGCGCAGCTTTCGCCCCATCCGCCATCGGCATGCTGGCAGGCGCGCAACCATTCGTTGGCTCTCTGAATGTGGGGCTCAAGATCGTCCTCGCCAGATGCCGCAAGACCGCGCAGGGCGAAGCACGTGCCGTAGACATAGGCCACGCCCCACCTTCCGTACCAACTGCCGTCCGCCTCTTGAGTGCGAATCAGATATTCCACGCCACGCCGCACCGCGGGATGATTCTTTTCAACGCCATGCGCTGCCAACGATTCCAGCACTCGCCCGGTGATATCGGCGCAGGTCGGATCCAGCATGGCGTTGTGATCGGCAAACGGAACCTGACTCAGAAATTCCCAGTTGTTATCGACGTCGAATGCCGCCCATCCGCCATCGCGCGATTGCATGGCGAGCAGCCAGTCAATCGCTCGCCGCTGGCACGCTAACTGCGCCGACTCGTTAGTCGCGTGGGCATGCCGCAGGCTTAGCATCACCATTCCAGCGTCGTCGATGTCGGGATAAAACTCGTTATTGAATTCGAAAGCCCACCCGGAAGGCTCCGTGTTAGGCCGCTTAACCGACCAATCGCCCTTTCGACGAATTTCCTTGCTGAGTATCCAATCACCGGCTTTTTGCAACTGGGGGGCATTTCCGTACCCCGCTTCGCCCAGCGCATAAGCGGCAATCGACGTGTCCCAAATGGGCGAGAAGCAGGGCTGAAAAAAGAAACGGTCGCCGTCATCCACCAGCAGCTTCATAAACTGCGTCAGAGCTTCCACGCGCAGCGGATGATCCGGCGCATAGCCCAGAACATCGAGGGCCATGATGGCGTACATCATGGGCGGGTAGATCGCCCCCAAGCCATCCGAATTCTTGAATCGCTCCAGCATCCAATGCTCGCACTTACGAATTGCAATGCGGCGAATGCGCGAGAACCCATATTTTTCCCATAGCTTGAGAATCTTGTCCGACTCGAAAAACACCTTGCGAAGCGTGAGCCATGAGTCATCGCCTGGAAGGGCGCAACTCTTGTCCGGAACGAATAGTTCGTCGAGGTTGAAACCTTCCGGAACCGGACGCCGTGGATTGTGCGCATGCACGATCGCGAGGGCCACTAGAATGGCGCGTGTCCACGACGACATCTGGTACAGCACTTTGCCCGGCAGCAGAACGATTTCCGGCGGAATGCTGGGGCAATGCTCGCGCGGGTAAAGGTCGAACAAATTCAGATTGACTTTGACATAGCTATTCGCCGCCTGGATGCCGCCAAGAGCGACGATTCGTTCGCGGGCCAGCACCATGCGCGCATCGGTCATCGGTATACCCGCGAGCTTCAGGGCGAAATAAGCTTTGACGGTGGCACTGATTTCGCTCGGCCCTTCCACGTAGATGTTGAAGCCGCCGTCTGGAAGTTGCCGCGCCAAAATCGACTGTGCCGCTTTGTCGATGCGAGCCCGCGATGGAGGATTCCACACTCCGCTTTGCGGCGGATTCAGCCACAGTTCGAGAAGTATATAATCCGATTCTAGCGTGGTATCCGCTGTAAGTTCCGCGCACCAATAGCCGTCCGGATGCTGCTGCATCAGCAGATTTTCCGCCGCCCGGCGTATGGAACCGTTCAGCGTTTGCAGGAGCGTTTCTTGTAACCGTGCCTTGGCACTCATTGAGAAAACTCTCTCATCGAGCCGAAATCGTTGTCAGTGCAGCCGGGGCGTGCAGCAGTTCCGCGGGCAGCGAAAACCGCACGTCCTCCTCCACCAGTTCTACTTCTTCTAAAGCCGTGAAACCCTGATTCTGCAATGCCTCAACCAATTCCTGCACTAGATGTTCGGGTGCCGACGCGCCGGCTGTAACCGCAATGTTTTTGATGCCGTCGAGCCACTGTGGATTCACATCGCTCCAGTCGTTCACCAGATACCCGCGAACACCGAATTTTTCACTCACTTCCACCAGGCGCTTGGAATTCGAGCTGTTCGCCGAGCCCACCACCAAAACCAGATCGCAGAAGGAGGCCACTCCCTTCACCGCCATCTGCCGGTTCTCGGTTGCATAACAGATGTCCTGCGTCTTCGGGCCTTTGATAAGTGGGAATCGCTCTTGCAATCGTGCCATGATGTCGCGAGTCTCATCCAGGCTCAGCGTAGTCTGTGTCAAGTACGCTACGCGGGATGCGTCGGGAATATCTTGCGGCACGCGCAGTGCATCCACGTCTTCCACGGACTCCACCAAAAGCGACCGCGTCGGTGCCTCGCCTAATGTGCCGGTCACCTCGTCGTGATCTTTGTGGCCAATCAGAACGATTGTATAGCTTTCGCGCGCAAACTTAATGGCTTCGCCGTGAACCTTGGTCACCAGCGGGCAGGTCGCATCAATTACCTGCAAGCCGCGTTGCAATGCTTCTTTACGAACGTCCGGCGAGACACCATGAGCGCTGTAGATAGCGCGCGCGCCCATTGGAATTTCGTCCAGTTCTTCCACGAAAATCGCACCCGCTTGGCGCAATTCATCCACCACGTGTTTGTTGTGCACTATTTCTTTGCGGACGTACACCGGCGGGCCATATTCGTTAAGGGCAATCCGAACTACGTCGATGGCGCGGACCACGCCAGCGCAAAACCCCCGCGGTTTTAGCAGGTAGATTTTCTTCTCATTGCCCTCATTCGCGGCGATCGGTTTCAGAGGCATAATTTTCCTGTTTAGCTGAATTGAACATTATATCAGCCCTCAAACGTAAGGCTTTATCGATGTGAAGCGGGGGGCAAAAAAGAGCGTGAGTCGGGCAATCCACCACTTGAAGACATCACCCACCCGCGCCGCGATGCCTCGGCTCTCTTTAAAGCGTACAGCAGCCCGCGATTAAGTCGTTGATCGATTCTGGCAACAAGCTTCGCAAGTATATTCGGGCCTACTCGAAATCAGCATGACCGTTCCGCCGAACCTACTCCGATACTCACCGCCTCATTCGTGCTAACAAAATCAGCGGGACCGCTGCTAGTGGGATCGCAAACACCCCTCACGGGCAGCACGGGTCAACTCTCCAACAGTCAGGATCTGCTTCGGAGCGGCCCGTTTCTTCTGCGATGGCAAGAAGCTTCGGGCGCTATTCGTTCCGGGGAAAGTCCGGTTCTTCGGACTAGGACAGACACGACTTCTTCTTCTGGAGTCTTTGGCATTTCGATTCTCTCTACCGCTTTGGTGGCACTGATAAGTGCGTGATTGTATACTTCACACAAGGCCCGTGTTAGACTTTCCGGTATGCCCTTTACCTTCGTTTGGTCCCCACCAAACACGGACATCGCGATTGCGGTTGCAAACTTTTTTATCCAGTGCGGCCTTGCCTGGGTGGGGCTCAAATTGAGCCATTGGAAGCACAAGTTATTTTTCTTTCTAATGGTTATCGTTGGCGCGGTATTCTCTGGCGTCGCAGTGAAGCGCGGGCTCGATTCCGGAGCCCAAGTGTCGGCACAACTGGATCGCATAGAGAAGGCCGTCAGTGCGACCACGCAACGGCCGTCCACAGCGAAATCCGTACCCAACGGGCCGCAATATCACAATGATAGCGGTGGATTCATGCAGCTTGAGAAAAAAGAAATATTGCGTACCAGCGACACGTTACTGAGGGTTGGGGAGAGATTTCAAATGAACTACCACTTATTCAATAGAGGAAACAGGCCAGTATTGGATACACAGTCCTGGGGGATGCTCATATGCCTCGACGCCAAGAAGAACCCGGATAGCCGCCTTATGACGGTGTTGAGAAAGGGGATCGAAGACGCGTACACAAAGTTTAAAGGTGGGGGGCCTACAATTGGAGTTGGTCAGGAACAGTGGTCAACGGCGGTCAGTGAGCCTCTAACTGCGGAACAATTGGAGGGCCTAAAGAAAGGTACTTATAAGATGTATTTTACCGTTGGCATGGCGTGGAACAACGAGAACCACGAGGTTTTTTATTCCTATTTCTGTTCTTGGTTCTCGGACCTAAATTCTTCGGCAGATTTAAAACAAGCAGTGTGGCATTTTTGTAATTAACGGTGGTTTTTAGGATGACTCGATGAGTGTTTTATACTCCATCTTCTCCGTAGTCAACAGTCGGCACATCGTGTCACGGAACAGGAAAGGGTTTTCACGTTGATTGAAACGCCACTCAAACTCTTCAAGATAGCGGTCAAGGTGCTTCGCGCTCACCTGATGGTAGGACCCGACGATGGATCTCTTGAACAGCGACCACACACCCTCGATGCCGTTCGTGTGAACGTCGCCACGAACCCACTCTTCCATGCTGTGATTGACGCTGTGGTGCTCAGTATCCGCATCAGCAATACCGATGTATCCAGGGTTGTCATCGGTGTAGATTTTTTCGGTATTCCCTTCTGTGGTTTCAGCGATGAATCCGTGGAGAACCTTCTTATCTCCCCGTTTAGTGCGCGTTTCCACGCGAAGGCGAACTTCACCGCCGCGTTGAAGTGCCCCAAGTACCATGGTCTTATTGCCAACATAACCAGATCCGACGTGACGGCGCTTGCCGCCAATGTAGGACTCGTCGCATTCCACCGTACCGGAAAGCTTATCTGGTTCCGTTTCAGTCATTGCCTTGCGGATGCGATGGCACAAATACCACGCTGTTTTGTAGCTAACCTTAATAGAG
>JANYJA010000138.1 GCA_025358575.1 Terriglobia bacterium | reverse complement strand
TGGTCGAAATGAAACGCCGGGATACCGCCGCCCGCGCGATGCGCCACCATCCCCGTGTAATAGGGAAGCGCGACGAGGTTCATGGAGTAGAGATCGAGCGCCGCAAATGCGAGTGCCGAGATCGACAGAACGTCGCGTCGCGACACCAGCAGGATGCTAGCCGGTAGCACGGCGTAAAAATACCAGCCCGTCGACGCCGAGATGCCGTGGTTCGAGAACGTGACCGCGACGTTGTAGGCCATGCCGAGCGAAAACCAGCAAAAGATAAGCGCGGTGGGAAGAAGGTCGCGGCGAAATCCGAGCACTGCTCGAGCCGCGGCGTAAAGAAAGAGCGCGGCGAAGATCCGGTACATCCAGCTCCGCAGCGTCAAGAAGCTCCAGCCGCCGAACCAGAGGTAGGAGTTAAAAATGGCATCGACCGCGTGCAGCCAGCTTACGGCGGCCGCCCGATAAAACAGTTCCGCGAGAGGGAGACCGCGCAAGTTCGCTGCTTCGCTCCACCCGGATATCGACCCGGTTGTGAACCATGCGCGAGCGTACCACCATCCAGCTATCCCGGCGGGAAGCCCGAGAATCGCTAGCCAGCTTCGCCATGGAGCGCGCCGCACCAGGATCAAGATAACGACTGCGGGTATCGCGGTCAGGAAATAAGCTTTGGTCAGCAAGCCAAGCCCAAGCAGAACACCGACGGCGACGGCGCTTTTCCGCGCGATCAAAGCCAGCAGCAGGCCCGCGAAGACCGCCACTGCGAGCGAGTCATTGCCCACGCGGCAGGTGTCGAAGAGAAATCCGGGCATCACGGCGATAACCGCTGCGCAGCCGATAGAAATTCGGCCGGCGGGGAAGAGAAGTGAAGCGGCTAGAAACGTAAATGGAATCGCGAGTGACGCCATCGCGACGCTCAGCAGCCGAATCAACAGAACGCGCGCTGTTAGTGAAAGACTCTGCGCCGCCCGGAACGGCAGCGCGCAAATCCAGTAATAGAGCGGCGGCTGTTGCGCCTCGTAAGAGGCCAGAAAATCCGGTGCGGGCTCGCGCGCCCACTCGCGGGGTATGGAACTGAGCGCATTTCTCCGCGCCTCGCGTTCGGCACGGGGAAGCGCCCACCACTCCTCATGGGTTAGATGAGGAGGCCCGAGATAACGCAGTTCCCACGGCAGCGGCGCGAGGCGCAAGCTCTCGGCGATCTCGCGCGACACGCCGTTGTCCACGGCTGGCAGACTTGGCGAACCAGTCCAATGCTGTAGCACCGCAAAGTGCGCATACTCGTCGAAGCCCTCCCACAGCGGAAGGGCAGCGGTGTACCAGCAGCCGCGCAACAGGAAACAGGCCCAAACCAGCAGCAAAGATGTTCTCGAAGTCGGCGTCATGCAGCGAGGCTAGAATAGCAGTTGATGAATGACCCTGCCGTGGTCGAACGCATGCGCGCGGAATGGAACCAGCGCGCGCGCGAGGACGCCAATTATTATGTCGCGTTCGGACGCCGCGAGCAGGATGACGAGGAATTCTTCAAGACCGCGTCGGATGTCATCCGCGCGCTCGAAGCGGAATTGAAGCGCCTTCCCGAAGCTTCCGCCGCGGATCGCCGTGCCCTCGAAATCGGCTGCGGTCCCGCCCGGCTCATGCGCCCCATGTCGAAGCACTTCGGTGAGATTCATGGCGTCGATATTTCCGATGAAATGATCCGCCGCGCGCACGCCAATCTTCGCGATGTGCCGCACGCCTTCGCGCACCACGCCGCCGGCTCCGACCTCAGGGAGTTCGGCGACGCCTACTTCGATTTCGTTTACTCCTACGCCGTGTTTCAGCACATCCCCAGTCGCAACGTGGTGTTCGGTTACTTGCGCGAGGTCGCACGCGTGCTCAAGCCGGGCGGAATCGCGTATTGCCAAGTGAACGGACTTCCGCCCGGCTCCATGCCGCCAACCACCTGGGACGGCGTGCGCATTAGCGGAGAGGAAATTCGTGCCTTCGCCCGCGAAAGCGGCCTCTCTTTGCTTGCGCTCCACGGCACGGGCACGCAATACATGTGGACGACTTGGCGCAAGCCAGTGGCACTCGCCCAGTGCAGGATTGCGAGCGTCTCGAACGCCCATAGCGGCGAGCTCGCCGTGCCTGCCGCCGGACGATTCTCCTGTGCGTCAATCTGGATTGAAAATCTTCCGGACGAGTGCGATCTCAACTCGCTCGAAGCTCGAATTGAAGGTGTGATTGCGGAGGGTTGCTATATCGGAGTGGCAGATCCCAATGTTCGGCAGTTCAATGTCTTCATCCCCCCAGGAACACGCACCGGGTTGGTTCCTGTCGAGCTCACGTTGCATGGCAAATCGCTATGCCCAACAGGCTTCGTTCGGGTGATTGCGCCGGGGCCTTCGGTGCCTCGAGTCTTTTCCGTAACCGATGGCACCAACCTGACGGCCGATAAGCGCATCGAAAGCGGTACGGTTAAAGTTTTTTTGGAAGAGGTTTTCGACGGAAGCGATTTCGCCGCGTTCGTGGACGGAAACCCGGCGCGCCAGCCGGAAAGTTTTTGTACCGACGCGCGCAATCAACGCTACGACGTCAGCTTCGCGCTTCCGGAAGGGACATTGCCCGGGCGCCACCTGCTGCGGATGCGCATTGGCTCTCGCAATCTCTCGCCGGTCGAGATCGAGGTCGTCCCGTGCGCTTGCTGATCGTCGGGCTGGTCTTCGGTTCAACACCATTCTGCGCGGCCCTCGAAAAGGACACTGGCATAATCATTTTGCCAGCGGGCGTAGTGAATGTGTCTTCGCCCTTCGAAATCGCCGCCACAGCCCATGATCTGGATATTCGCGGCGCGCCCTCGGGAACTACGCTGCGCGCAGCAGCCGATTTTCAAGGGGCTGCTATATTCGTCGCGCACTCGGGACAGAATTTGAAATTTACCGGATTTACTATCGATGGCAATCGCGACGCCATCGCGCGGGCCGCCTCGCTGCCGCCGTCCGATGTCACCTTCGCGCGCTTCACTCGCAACAATGGCCTGCTGATGGAAAACGTCACGGGTCTGACCGTCGCGCGTGTTCAGTTCAAGAACGTCGCCGGGTTCCCCATTCTGGTTAGCCGTTCCCGCCGCGTCCGCATCGAGGAAGTTGCAATCCAGGACAGCGGATCGCAAAACGCGCGCAAACGAAACAATGCCACTGGCGGCATCCTGCTTGAGGAAGGGTCTACCTTTTTCGAAGTCCTCCACTGCGACCTGAAAAACATCCGCGGCAATGGCATCTGGACGCACTCGCTCTATTCCTCGCCGCGCAATGCCAAGGGCACCATCAAATTGAACCGCTTCGCCACCATTGGCCGCGATGCGATTCAAGTAGGTCATGCGACCGCCGTGCGAGTGGAGCAGAACGACGGCGTCCGCATCGGCTATCCCGCTGACGAAGTCGCAATTGAGGACCGGGCGATTCCGGCCGCGATCGATACCGCCGGAAACGTGGATCAATGCGCCTACGTGAATAATCACTTCGAAGAGATTAACGGCAAGTGCATGGATCTCGATGGATTCCACGACGGCGAAATTCGCGACAACCGATGCGTCAACAGTCAAACGCCCGATCAATACCGCTTCGGTAACTACGGAATCGTAATGAACAACAGCAACCCGGACATGCAGTCGCGCAACATTCAAATCACCGGCAACACTATCGATGGCGCGCTCTTCGGTGGCATCTTCGTGATCGGCACCGGCCATCGCGTTTCCAACAATCACCTGCTGCGGCTCAATCTGGCGCATTGTAACGAAGCCGCGGCAGTGTTTGGATGCTACTACGCCAAAGACGAGCCCGACATGTTGCGCAGCGGAATTTATCTGGGCCGCGGCGCCGAGCGTCCCGATATCGCGCATGACAACGTGATCGAAAACAACGAGATCTCCGGATACAAGATGAGCGCGCGATGCATTGCGGCCGCTCCGGGGGTCTCGCTGGCCAAGAATCGTGTTGCGAAAAACGAATGCACCGATGAAGGTGTGCTCAATGCCCGGGCTGGCATACGCGCGAGATAGCGTGAACTAACTTCCGGTAAGGAACGTGATCGAAGTCATCGATCAACAGCATTTCGCCATCGCACCAGGAAGAATAAAACCACCGCGCCAGAATTGCCAGGTGCTCTTCGCGTTCGCGCGGCTCGGTTGGCTTCGGAGTGGCCCAGACCGAAAAGGTTTCGCGCAACTTTTGGTCCAAGGAAACTGGCTTGCCCTCAACCAGCTCAAAGCTGACGCGCTCCGCGCCCTGATAGCAGCCTCCGCGAAAGCAATGCAGTTCGGCCGCATCGGACTCGACCGAAGCCGTCACGGCCACGGCATTCAACCTTTCCACATTGCGGCTCATCTCGTCGCGCAACTTCAAAACGGCTTCGACGCGCTCCATCTGCTTGTGCTGGCGCGCGGCTTCTTCAAACTGCATCTCCGCGCTGAGCCGCTCACGCGCCGCGCTCAACGATCCAAGCAATGAACGCCCATCACTCGATACAAAATCAACGAGGCGCGAAACTTCGTGGGCATATTCATCCGGGCCAACCGCCTCCTGGCAAGGCCGCAGACACTTCCCCATCTCGCCGTACATGCAGCCGGGGTGGAGCTTCGACGGCAGCAAGTCTTCCTGGCAGCGCCGCACCTGAAACAGATCGAGCAGCTCCGATTCAAACTGCTCGGCCGACGCGCGGCTCCGAAAAGGACCGTAATACGAGGCGCGCGCGCCCGCCAGATGCGTGGTCACATGCGTCCGTGGAAACGGGTTGCCTAAAACTACTTTCAAATACGGTGGCAGCCGCAGCCGGAGGGTCTCGCGATAGTTCGTGGGAAAATAACCCCGCGCAACTTTGTGCAGCTCAAACGCCGATTCGAGCGCTGAGCCCGTGAGGCAATAGTCGATCCCGGCGAGCGATCGGCGCAGATCCGCGATCCGCAGAAGCCGCTGCAGTCTTCGCCGAAGCACCTTTGTTTTGGCCAAATGCGGAATACCCTCCCGCGGCCGTAAAACGAAAATTGCCGGACGGTTCGGCAGTTCTTCGATAGCGGCGTCAAGCGCGGCAAAGGCTTCGCCGATTGCGATGGACTGCATTCAGAAGGTCTGCCAGCCGACGTTCCGGAGTAATGGCGGGAATAGCTGGGGATGCAGAATCTCCGCCAGAATCTGCAGCGACTCCACGACGCGCGGGCCGGGACGATTGAAAAACTGGTTGCCGTCCGCGAGATAGACGCAACCGCCGCGAACTGCTTTTAGTCTGCCGAACGCGGGATTTTCCGTCATCCAATACATCTCCTTCGCTGTCCGCTCCAGATCGAAGCCGCATGGCATCGCGACGATAACATCTGGATCCGCGGTGGCGAGCTCTTCCCAAGTCATCCACGGCGAGTGAGCGCCAGCAACGCCGAACCGGTTGACGCCGCCTGCCAACTCAACCAACTCGGGACACCAGTTGCCCGCCGCCATCAACGGCTGGAGCCATTCGATGCACGCGACCGTCGGTTTCACTGGCGCTGTCGCGGCTCGTGCCGAGATTTCCAACATGCGCGCTTTCAGCCGTGAAATCACCGGTTCCGCGTCCATTGCGAGTGCTTCGGCAACACGCCGGAAATCTCCCCAGATATCTTCGAGCGAATTGGGTTGCAGCGCGACGATCGCGGGATCGAGTCCCAATGTCGCCAGCGAGCGTTGCACATCCGCCAGGCTGACCGCGCAGACCTCGCATTGAATCTGCGTCAAGATGTGAGTGGGATTTAGCTGTTGCAGAAGATCCGGGAAAACTTCGTAAATCGAAAGCTGTGACCCCAGTGTCGACTTCACCAGCGCATCAATTTCACTGCTGCTGCCCGACACGTCGAACAGCGGGCGCGTGCAAACCGGAAGGCTCGCGATTTCAGGGGGAAAATCGCACTCATGCGAGCGGCCCACCATGAACGGCGTCTGACCCAGCGCGTCCAAAATTTCCGTCGCGCTCGCGATCAGCGAAACAATGCGCGGCACGGGGACGGGCTAGTGAGCGGCTGCAGTGGATATCCGCGCGTCGAGTTGTCGGCGAAGAATTGCGTGCAAGCCGAACAGCACGGCGGTGAAGAAGAGGTCTCCAGCCAGCGTTCGTCCAAAAAAAGGCAGCGCCGCTGTATAACTGGCCATCAAGCCCGCGAAACTATGCGGATACATGGAGCTCGAATACCAGAAATTACAGTTGGTCATCAGGAAAAACTGCAGGCTGCAAAGGAACGCCGCACCGCCGATGCGAATTGGACTCTCCGTGACTGCCAGCCGCCTCCCAATCCAAACGCTGATCAAAAAACTCGCGTAGATCACGGGCGTCGCTGCACTGTAACCCCCGACTAGTGGGTCCGTAATCGCCATCACCACAATTGGAATCAAATATGCCCACAGCCCCGGAATTCGCGCACCGGCGAACAACGACGCACTCCCGACAGGCGTAAAGTTCGGGGGATGCGGAAGCAACCGAGCCATCGCGCTGACCACCGTCAGGCCAATGGCGAGCGGCGTGTGTTTTTGAATCTGATCTATATTGGATTGAGGCATTTATTCTTTCCCGTGCTGACTGGCCGACGCGGCCTGATTTGGTTCCCAGAGCGTCTCCGCAACGCCCATTTCATGAGTGGCCCACCGGCTCCATACAAAAAAAGCATCGCTGAGCCGGTTCAGATATTTCAGTGTATCTTGATCCGGCAGCGCCACGCAGAGTCTCTCGGCGCGGCGGCAAACCGTTCGGCACACATGCAGTTCGGCATTCAAGCGCGACCCGCCCGGCAGCACGAAAGAGCGTAGCGCGGGAAGGCCATCGTTCATTTGGTCCATCTCAGTCTCAAGCTGATTCACTTCGCGGTCTGTAACGCGTGGCTGCCGTGGATGCACATCCTCTGGAAGCGTCGCTAGAATCGATCCTGCATTGAACAGTTCGTGCTGCACGCGCAGAAGGATTGCGGACAGCGAAGCCAGCGTCGGGAACTCGCCAGCCTTCTCGTGAACCGTTTGCCGGGCCATGCCAACAAAAGAATTTAGCTCATCGACGGTGCCGTAGCACTCGATGCGCGGGCTGTTTTTCGATACGCGCTGGCCCCCTGCTAACCCTGTCTCACCCTTGTCGCCGCCGCGTGTATACACACGATTGATTGCCAGGCGGGGCTCATCGAATACCATGCAAACTCCATTTTACGCCCGCCACAAAGTTGAGCCGCGGCGAGGGATACCCGAAAACTTCCTCGTAATGCTGGTCGAGTGCGTTGCGCAGATTGCCGTAAACGGTAAGCCCACGCGCAAACGCATAATTCACGTTCACACCGAGATTCTGGAAGCCCGGGTTCCGGTAAAATCCGGCCGAAACCCCGTAGTTCGGTTCAATGTCAAGATCCCCGCCGCGCAGATAGGCGATCACATTGGCCGAAAGTCTATGGTATTGAAGGGTGGAAGCGAATGTCCCAGAATGTTTCGGACGGCGCGCGAGCGGCTGCCCGATTGTAAAGTACTTCTCAACCAACCGCTGGGTTCCGGCCAGCGAAAGCACGCGCGTTTGTAGAAACGTATAACTGCTATTCAGCGACAGCCAGCGCGCAGGGCGAGCTTGCACCACAACTTCCGCGCCTTGGGCGTTCGCCTCCGCAAGATTGTCCGTTCTGAAGGAACTCAAGTGGGCGAGATTCCCGCCCAGCGACACGATGAGATCGCTGAAGCGGTTGTGGAAGTAAGTCGCGCCCAGCAGGAAATGGTCTCTCAACAACCGCTGATCGATCCCCGCGTCGAAGCTTGTAGTGCGCTCAGGCTTGAGTACCGGATTATCCGTGAACGCAAGATCGAACCCGCCCGGCGGCCGGATGCCCGTTCCGAAAGACGCGTGCACTCGCGTTTCTGCCAGCACACGCCACGCCGCCGCAACCTTCGGATTGAAGCGCGTGGTTCGGTGCGCCGCGAACTCCGGCCGCGGAGCAAACGGATCCGCGAAAGCCGGAATCTTTGGCGTTTCGAAAAACTCGGCGCGAATGCCCGCCGTGACGAAAAGGCGATTAGCGAACTGGAATGCGTTCTCCAGATACACGCTCTCCTGATCGCGGCGGAAAGGGAAGCTGCGAAAACTGTTGTCCGTAATGAAAGTATTCTTGAGTTCCTCGCGTTCTGCCGCCACACCGAATGAAGCTTTGTAAAATGACGCAACCCGAACCATCGTGCGCGCCTCCGCTTGCCCCCGAATGTCTTTATTGAAGCTGTCTCCATAAGGGCTGCGATAGAAGCTATTGTTCAGAAAGAAGCTGCCGAACACTTCTTCACGCACCCAGGTCGCAATATCCGCTTGGTAGTGCAGCAGATAATCCGAGAAATTATTCTTGTTGCGGCTTACCAGATCAAGCCCCGTGTAGAGTCCGGCTGGGTCCGAGCCATAAGGCCCAGGGACGCCCGTCTCGTTCGAATTAAAATTGCCATCGAAGTTCAGGTTTTGGATTCGCCACCGCCGCTGCACATTCAGGAACAGATTTTCGTTGCGGTAATCGTCGTTGGCCACGGGACCGTTGGAATCCAGGCGAGACGCCGAAGCCGAAATGCCTAGCCCGCCGAGCGCTGCCGATCCAGAGGCCGCAAAACGGCGCTCATCGTGGCTTCCGCCTTCAGCCGCCAAATCCAGAACCGGAGATTCGCTTGGCATTCGTGTCACGAAATTCACCACGCCGCTATTCGCATACGAGCCGTAGACTGCCGATTGGGCCCCGCGAATTACCTCAATCCGTTCCAAAAAATCCGAAGGCACGTGCGCAAAATCGAAGAGTCCGCCGAACACGAAACTATTCACCGTAATGCCGTCGATCTGCACCAGATTGAAATTCGAATCACCGCCGCGAATAAATAAAGTCGCGGCGCCGCCCCGGTCGCCCGATTGATTTACGATCATCCCGGGAATTTCGCGCAGAAGATCGAAAGCCTGGGCTTCATTTCGTGCGCGCAGTTCCTCGGAAGTAATGACGCTGGTGCTGCCGCCCTGCTCGCTTTCGGGAAGATCCAAAGTCGAGCCGAGGACACGAATGGAATCGCTCTGTGCGGAAATCGAAAGCTCAACGCTCAGCGCTTCGGAGATGCCATCGGGCAGCGCCACCGTTCGTCGGGCGAAGCCAGGCTTCGTCACTTCTAATCGGGTATCGGGTCCGCCATTTTGACTAAAGCGGAAGCGCCCGGAGTCGCTGGTCTGTTGCTGATCCGTAATCCCAAGCGGCCCGACCAGCGCGACGGTCGCGCCGGCTATCGGCGCTCGCGATGAATCGAAGACTGTTCCTTGGATGGCGGCCCCGGCTTGCGAGACCGCAAAAATAGAGAGAAGAAATGTGAGCGATGCGCGGCTGTTCATGTCAGGCAGACTCCCGCTGCCATTTGTGCGCTCGCGGATTGGTTCAGATTTCTGAATCCTACCGGTCGGTCTCCTGACTCGCGCATCTTCGGTACCGATCCGCCTTCCCATCCCGAGTGCCGGGACAGTGGATGAATGGATCGGCCCTCCGCGCTCACAGTGGCGGGTCCGTGCTGGATTTTCACCAGCTTCCCAAAAAAAACCAGTAAGCTCTTTGAGCCTTTTGAGGGTAACGCACGGGGCTGGGGAAATCAAGGCGGGCGAGGCTCGCCGCCGCGGATTTCGCGCTGGGGCGCTTATTTTTCCTGCGCATAGAGCGTGCTAGTGTGGTGCCAACGGGAGTAAAGCGTATGACAATCTCCGTCAAAGTCGTTTGCCTGAGTCTCGGCTTTCTAACGCTCGGCACGCTGCTCGCTTTGCAGCGCCCCTTCCGCGAGTACCCTGGCGTCGAATACGAAAATTTCCCGCTGCCGGCCGATTATCAGGAGAAGACCGAGTGGGCCTTCGCGCGCCTCATGTATCCGCCCATTCAGGGCTTCGGCTGGCGCTCGCGCGGCGATTGGACCCAGGGCGCATCCAACTGGACCATCGACTATCCCCGTTCCGACCGCCACATGTCGCAAGCCCTTCGCCGCTTGACCCGTATTCACGTTCGCTCCGTGGAGCAGCCCGTCAACCTCGATGATGGCGATGAGGTTTTCAACTGGCCCTGGCTCTACGCCGTCGAAGTGGGCCACTGGGAACTGACCAACCCCCAAGCCGCCAAGTTGCGCGAGTACCTCCTGCGCGGAGGGTTCATGATGGTCGACGATTTCCACGGCACGCAGGAATGGAGCGTCTTCATGGCCAGCATGCAGCGTGTTTTTCCCGACCGCCCGGTTGTAGAACTTCAGAACGACGATCCGATATTCCACACCGTGTTCGACCTAAATGACCGTTACCAAGTCCCCGGCGCTCAATACCTGCGCAGCGGGCGCTTATACGAAAAGGATGGCTTCGAGCCCCGCTGGCGCGGGATCTACGACGATAAAGGCCGCGTGATCCTCGCCATCTGCCACAACATGGATCTCGGGGACTCCTGGGAATGGGCCGATGAGCCGCAGTACCCCGAGAAGTTCTCGGCGATGGGTATCCGCATCGCCGTGAACTATGTGATCTACGGAATGACCCACTAACTTCGCACTTACCGCAACGTAATCGGCGTCTCCGGGCTGCACACCGAACCCACGCAAAC
>JANYJA010000084.1 GCA_025358575.1 Terriglobia bacterium | reverse complement strand
GAAGGATTACCAACGTAACCTTGATCGCCTGTCGATGGTCCATCAGAACCTGCGCAATCACATGCCATCAGGATGGCGCACATCGTGTATCTGCAGATCAGGAATACCTATTGCTTTGCGCGCCGATTGCCACGCCTTACCACCCAATTTCCATTCCTGGCTAGCCGTTGGCGATTTTCCTTCAAGGAGTTAAAGATATGGTTTCTATATTGCAGCATGCAGTTGGCTGAAGAAGGGACAGCATTTTGAATAAATCCAACGTCAGCAATATAGTTAACAAGCTGTCGATAGGCTCCCGTCATGCGCATTTGCAATCTTCCATCGCTGGAAATGCTGCCAATTCCCGCGGTCGGCACTGGGGAATCTTCCACTACTACCTGAATTCGGCGTTCGAGCGACTTAAGTGTTGGATCCCCCTTTTCTCTGTGAAAGGCCCTCATATCGCGCAAATTTTGGACGACGAGCGATTCTTGCGCTCTCATATCTTCTTCGGACTGAGCGATTGCGTTTGAATTGCCTCCAAGAAATATGGAGATCAACAGGAGAACACTTACCGTCATGGTCGTTCGCATTCAATTCTCCTCAATCCAACGTTTGATCTCGTCGTAGTTCGGCCCCAGATTCTTCCTCTCCTTCGCATCGTTTCGTGCTACCAAATACTGATCGTAAGTTCCGTCCCCGTAGGCTGCATCTATCAAAGTTTTCTTAAGTTCATTCAGGAGCGCGATCCCCTGGTTTCGATCAGCTTGCTCGGCAGAGTCCAAAGCGGGTCTGGCTAGATACTTCAACGACTTGTTAATGCCTAGCATCCCGCCGGCGGCTCTTTGTTTAGAGCTGGCTCGGCAAAACGGGACTGGCGCATAAGTGGATGACCTGCTCTGATGGGCGAAGATATCGCCCGCAAAGGAGCAGTGCAATGAGAAGGCCACGCCCTTCGGCATGCCGTTGAAGTCAGCGAACAGGTCGGGCGTAGTCTGCCCTGCCTCATGTTCGCGTTCCCTGGTCTCGCGCAGCAGGTCGTCGATCAGTGCCTTGGAGTGGACTTTCTCCTGGATGTAGAGCGGCGGGGCATGAACGACGAGCTCGCTCCAGTCCTGCTCGTCCTTGCCGCGCCAGACCAGTTGCGGATCGAGGTCGCGATTGCGCCTCTCATAGGCGACGCGAACGGGGGTCTGCTCCGCCTTTTGCAGCACAGACTGGTATTCGGCCGTGGGGATGTTCTTACGCGTCGCCTCGTCGTGCTTGAGGGCTTCGACGGTTTGGGGTTACCGGTCTTTCTTGCCATGGGATTCCTGGTTATGCCTTTTCCGCGTAAGCGAGTTTCAGGTCAGCCGCCACCGCGGCGAGGCGCTTGTCACGCGTCCACAGCCGCACGGCGCCACCCAGAGCGGCCGAGGCGAGCAGATGGACGTCAACGTAGCCGATGCCCCTGCCCATGAGGGCGCGCCGCTCGATGTAATTCAGCGCCTCAGGGTCCGTCGCCAACGGCGCCGCAGGCAAATCCGCCAGGAGGCGGAGCACTTCGCCGCGGTTTTTCAGATTGCCGCACGCCAACTCGCCCAGAACGAACGGATGCATCAGTACGTCGCCCTGTTCAAGGGCCGCGGCCAGCGCCGGTGCGCCGTCGCGCAGGTGATCGACCCAGACCGACGTGTCGACCAAGATCATGCGGACTGTGAACGGCGCCGGGGGATCTGTTTCAACCGGGGTTCGCTGCCCCCGAGCCGGGCTAGGCGCCGCGCGCTTTCGCGCTCAATCAGGGCCTTGAGCCCTTCGTGAATCAGGGTGGTCCGCTCTTTCATCCCCGTGATGCGCTGGGCCTCGGTCACTAGTTGGTCGTCCAGATTGATGGTGGTGCGCATGGTCCATACCTCCTGTGGATATGCACTCACTATACATCATTTGATGTCGTAATTGATGTATCCGCCGCCCGTCAGGCAGCACGAGGACTCCTACCTCCGGCAACAGCGGAATAGATCATCTTGTCGAACTCGCTTTTCACCTTGGCCTCAAAGTCAGCCTCGATCTGATACACCTCGGTGAACTCAGCGAAGGCCCAGCGGCCGCATTGTGCGAGATTATTCACGCCGGGCACCCAGTAGGTTTCCATAGTGGCCTTCTTTTCCTTGGCGTCCTCTCGCCGGTAGCCCTTGATTTCGACGATCAGGTTGAGGAGGTCTTCCTCGCCGTGGCCGTCCTCCACGCGCACGATGAAGTCGGGGAGGTACTTGCGCATCTCCGAGCCATAGCGGTAGGGCACTTCGAGGCCGAGGTTGTGGTTTTTCACGTAGGCGCGAACGCGCGGATGCGCCTCCGCTACGCGGCAGAACTCGCCTTCCCAGTCGCTGTCCAGTATCACCCAGTTGACATGGCAGCGGCTGGGGTCGGTTTGCCAGCGCAGCATCTTCGATGTATTGAAACTGACCTGCCGGGTGGAACCATTGGGGTTGTACGGATCGAGCACCGCCTTGATTGGGCGCTTATCCGAAAAAGCAGCGGTGATTCCCTTGGTAATGCGTTCGCAGGCCATGTCGGCCAGTTCCTGATACATCAGCTGCGCGGGATAGGTGCCGCCCTTGCACACCAAGTAGCCGTCGAGCCATTGCCTGGTGATGCGCTTCAACTGGCCGAACAGATGCAGCTTGGGCGCCTCACCTGGGTCGCGCCATTTGGTATAGAGCAAGCGCTGGGTTAAATGGAACAGCAGCGTGGAAGGCCGCACGTCGTCCAGGTGCTTGAGACTGAGATCGACCGTCTCACCGATAATACCGGCGTTCTTGGTAATGGTCGGTCCGACCAGGTCCGGGGTCAGCAGCAGCACAGAATCGTCGTTGAACACAGCGCTGAGCCGCTCCTCGGGCAATTCGACGCGATAGCCTTCGACGCGCGGGAAGCGGATCTCCAGCGCATCGCGCTCGGGCCGCACCGCCTTGACCTGGATAGTCTCGCGCGGCGGCTGCGGCGGAGCGATCACAGGCTTGGCAGTGAAGTCGAAGGGGATACCCAATATGTCGGCATATTCGACGTTGAAAAGCTGATCTTCGTTCAGATCGTAAGACTGGCGGCGCAGAGCGCGGCCGATCACCTGCTCACAGAGGAGTTGGGTACCGAAGGCACGGACGCCGAGCACGTGCGTCACGGTATTGGCATCCCACCCCTCCGTAAGCATAGAGACGGAAACCACGCAGCGAATCGAACCGCCCAACTGGCCGTGCTTGCCCACGGTGTTCATCACCTCTCGGAGCAAGGTCACGTCGTCGAGCTCCTTGCCAATGCGCAGCTCATCGGCAAGCTTGCCACCGCGCTGCATCACCTCGTCGCGAAAGCGTGCAATCTCGTCGGCGGCCATGTCCCGGAAATTATCGTCAAGCCCTTCACCGGATTCCAATTGCTCGCTGTCGATCAGCAAGGTATTTGGGCGCGCCAGCGGATTGCCGTGCTCGTCGAAGTTTCGGAACAGTGGCAACCGCCCATTTTCAAGCATCGTCGAGCCGTCCTCGTTCTCGCGATGAAAGCCAGAGATGAAGTCATACACCAGCTTGGAGGCTGAGGTGTTATTGCAAACCAAAATAAAGCAGGGTGGTACCTGGATGCCGGCGGCTTCCCACAATTTGTAGGTTTTTTCGTAGTGACCGTAGAGTGATCTTGTCAACTTTTTATTGAGGGATTAAGCCGCTCTTTTATTTAGCCGAGCGGTTTGGCTGTTTTTACTTGAAGCGGTCTGGGGTTCGTCGTTGGCCACTTCGATTGATTTGGCGTTGCACTCGCGTTCAAATTGAGT
>JANYJA010000052.1 GCA_025358575.1 Terriglobia bacterium | reverse complement strand
CGCGGCATCACCATTAAAGCTCACGCGGTCCGGCTGACCTATCGGGCCGATGATGGGGTGGAATATCAACTCAACTTGATCGACACGCCAGGTCATGTAGATTTTTCCTATGAAGTTTCGCGCAGCCTTCAGGCTTGCGAGGGCGCATTGCTGGTGGTGGATGCGTCGCAAGGCGTGGAAGCCCAGACGCTGGCGAATACCTACTTGGCCCTGCACCACAACCTTGAGATTATTCCAGTCATCAACAAGATTGACCTGCCGTCGGCCGATCCGGAACGTATTCGCGAGCAGATCGAACACCTCATAGGGCTCGATGCCAAAGATGCGTTGCTGGTGAGCGCGAAGCAGGGCGTTGGAATTCACGAGACGCTGGAAGCTATTGTTCATTTGGTGCCGCCGCCGCGAGGCTCGGCCGACGCGCCCTTACGCGCGCTCATCTTCGATTCCTGGTTCGATCCTTACCGTGGTGTGATCATTCTGGTTCGCGTCGTGGACGGGCAATTGAAGATGGGCCAGAAGATTCGGCTGTTTTCAAACGGGGAGATTTTCGAAGTTGAAGGGCTGGGCTATCAAGCGCCCAAAGCGACGCCCCTGCAGGTGCTGTCAGCGGGCGAAGTTGGCTACTTGCATGCCAATATCAAGACCGTCTCCGATGCCAAGATAGGCGACACCATCATGGATGAAGAGAACCGCGCGGCCGAGCCCCTGCCCGGTTTCGAAGAGATTAAGCCGATGGTGTTCGCGGGGCTTTATCCGGTGGAGTCGCATGAACACGGCCTGCTTCGGGATGCGCTCGGCAAGCTTCGCTTGAACGACAGCGCGTTCAATTTTGAACCGGAAAATTCGGTAGCGCTGGGCTTCGGATTTCGCTGCGGCTTCCTAGGGCTGCTTCATCTGGAGATCGTGCAAGAGCGGCTGGAACGTGAGTTCAATATCAATTTGATCACCACGGCTCCTGGGGTTCGGTACCGCGTTACCAACACAAAAGGCGATCTGATCGAGGTCGATAACCCGACCAAGTTTCCGAATCCCTCGGAAATCAAACAGATTGAGGAGCCGATCATCGATGCGACGGTGATGACGCGCGAAGAGTATCTTGGCGGGATTCTTAAGTTGCTGGAAGACAAACGCGGGGTGCAGAAGAAATTCGAGCACATCGGTGGCGGACGTGTGCTGCTGGTCTACGAGATGCCGCTCAACGAGATCGTGCTGGATTTCTACGACCGCTTAAAATCGGCGTCGCGAGGATATGCGTCGCTGGACTATCATCTGGCGGGCTATCGGGTGTCGCCGATGGTGAAATTGGACGTGTTGATCGCGGGCGAGCCGGTCGACGCGCTGACACTTATCGTCCACAAGGATTTTGCTTATGAGCGTGGCAAGCTTCTGATCGAGCGCATGAAGAAGCTCATACCGAGACAGATGTTCGAAGTGGCACTTCAAGCGGCAATCGGGAACAAGATCGTATCCCGAGAGACCATTCCGGCGATTCGTAAGAACGTCCTTGCCAAGTGTTATGGCGGTGACATATCCCGCAAGCGCAAGCTCCTTGAGAAACAAAAGGAAGGCAAGAAAAGGATGAAGCGCGTGGGACGCGTTGATATCCCGCAAGAGGCGTTTCTCGCGGTGCTTCGAGTCTCCGAAGAACAGGATTAGCGTTCGAAATCGCACCGTCCTCTAGATTTCCCTAGCGATTTGGTATCCAGACTGTAGGGATGGTTTGTTGGTAATGAATCTTCCCGTCGTCCAGGACGAGCTGACCTTCTTGCGCGACCGTGTGACGGCCCTGGAAAAAGACGCGCTAATCCGAAAGCTCAATGACGCCGCTTTAACCGAAAGCCGGGATCTCTTTCAAGCCTTCATGACCAACAGCCCCGTGCTCGCTTCCATGAAGGACGAGGACGGAAAGTATGCGTATGTGAACCGGCATATTGAGAGCGTCTTGGGGGGCCACCCTATCGACTGGTGGGGAAAAACCGACTGGGATCTGTTTCCCGACGACGTGGCTGGCGAGATGGCGGAACACGACCTCGAAACCCTGCGGCGCAACAAGACTTGCCAGTTTGCCGAAACCATTCCGCAAGGTGACGGCGATCATCACTGGATCGTGTTTAAGTTCCCCTTCCGCACGGCGGCGGGTCGCCGGTATCTCGCAAGCATTGCTCTGGATATTACGGATCGCATCCGGTATGAGGTTGAAAGGACGATGCTCCTCGAGCGGGAGCGCGCGGCACGCGAGGACGCCGAGCAAGCTTTCCGCGCCCTGAAGCAAAGTGAGACGCGTGCGAGCCGTCTGTTTTCGTCGAGCATCATTGGGATCGTGGAGATCGACGACGAACACATCCTGGACGCCAATGACTCATTTATTCGAATGCTTGGATTTTCGCGCGATCAGGTAAATCAGAGACCTTTGCGCTGGAAGGAAATTACACCGGAACGCTTTCACTCCGCGGATGGAGCGGTGGTGGAGAAGTTGCTCAAAACCGGGGTGTGCCCGCCTTATGAAAAGGAACTGACGCGGTCTGACGGCCAAACTGTCCCAGTGCTGGTAGGTGGAGCACTACTTACTACTTCGCCCTGCACTTACGTTTGTTTTGTTTTAGATCTAACGACGCGAAAACAACTCGAGAACCGGCTGCTGCAGGCGCAAAAGATGGAATCGCTGGGACTGCTCGCCGGCGCGGTAGCGCACGATTTTAATAATCTTCTGGTGGCAATTATGGGCAACACAAGCCTGTCGCTCGATGCTCTCCCCCAGTCTCATCCGGCTTGCGAAACACTGGAAGAGGCGATGCGCGCGAGCCGGCTGGCATCCGATTTGACGCAACAATTACTAGCGTACTCAGGGGGCGGCCAGCGGGTGCGCAAGCCGGTAAGCCTCACGCGCCTGGTTCGTGAAATCGGCAGCTTATTAGAAGTTTCGATCTCAAAGAAGGTGGATCTTCGGCTGGAACTGCCCGATGGGTTGCCGGACATCGAAGCCGACCCCGCGCAGATCCAGCAGGTGATCATGAACCTCGTTCTGAATGCGTCTGACGCTCTCGGAGAAGACGCGGGCCTGCTCTCGGTCGTCGCCAGGGCCTGGGATGTGTCCGAGGAGAGCCACATCATTTTTGCGGGCGACTTAGTAGCTTCAGGACGATACATTTACCTGGAAGTTTGCGACACGGGTTGCGGAATGACGCCGGAGACGCTGGCGCACATTTTCGATCCATTATTCACCACCAAGACCAAGGGACGGGGCCTCGGGTTATCGGCAGTCCAAGGAATAGTGAGCCGCCACGGGGGTTATCTTCACGTTGACAGCGTGGTGGGATTCGGCACCACATTCAAGGTGCTTCTTCCCGCTGGGAGCGCTCCCGGACCAGAGGTGCCGCGGGCACTCATTAAAACAGACGCTGACCTGCACGGATCGGGCGTCATCCTGGTCGTGGATGATGAGCCAGCCGTCCAGAAGATGAGCCGAGTCACTCTTGAACGCTTCGGCTATTCGGTGATCGTCGCCCAAAATGGAGCGGAGGCCGTGGAGATGTTCCGAAGTGTTTCGGATCAAATTTCGGCCGTGCTTCTGGATCTTTCCATGCCGGTGATGAATGGCGAGGAAGCGCTGCGCCAAATTGTAGCCATTCGTCCGACCACGCCAGTGCTCCTCACCAGCGGCTACGACGAAAGCGAGTCGATGCTGCGCATTGCCGACATTGGCCGCACCAGCTTTATTCAGAAGCCCTACACGGCGTCGGAACTGGCTTCGCGCATGAAGGAGCTTCTGGTCTGAGTCGGAGGCCTTACCCGCTATACTGACGTATTCATGTTAAGGGTACGCTTCGCTCCTTCTCCAACTGGATTTTTGCATATCGGCAGCGCCAGAACATTCATATTCAATTGGCTTTACGCCCGCCGCAATGGCGGCACGATGATCCTTCGCATAGATGACACCGATGTGGAGCGCAACACCGATGCTTCCCTGCAATCGATCCACGAAGGGCTGAACTGGCTGGACCTTGGGTGGGATGAATTCTACCGTCAGTCGGACCGGCTTCAGCTTCACGCGGAAGTTGCCGAAGCGATTTTCAATAAGGGGTTGGCGTATCGGGATTTTACGCCGGCGGATCACGAAGAAGGCGAAAAATCTCGCGCGGGCGGGCCATGGCTTTTCAATCCAGGGATGCGCGAATTGTCACGTGAGCAGAGCGATCGTAGAGCAGCCATCGGCGAGAAGTTCGTGCTGCGGTTTCGGGTTCCGAGAGACGGCGGGCGGCAGGTTCGCTTTACCGATCTGGTTTATGGCGAGCAAACGAAAGCCGGGGCGGATATTGAAGACTTCGCGCTGCTGCGCAGCGATGGGACGCCGACTTACCACTTGGCATCATGCGCGGACGATGCGGATCTGAAGATTAGTCATGTTATTCGCGGTCAAGATCACTTATCGAATACTTTTAAGCACGTGCTGATCTTTGAGGGCGCCGGAGTTCCGCCTCCGCTGTTCGCCCATCTTCCGCTGCTGGTGGCACCGGACGGCACGAAGCTTTCTAAGCGCAAACACGGGGCAGTGGTGAGCGTGACCACTTACCGCGACGCGGGATTCCTGCCGCAAGCTTACGTGAATTTTCTGTGCCTGCTCGGCTGGTCCCCGAAGGACGATCGCGAGCAGATGAGCCGGCAGGATCTGATCGATGCATTTTCATTCGGGGGCGTGAATCGCAGCAACGCGGTGGTTAATTTCACGGAGCAAGATCCCATCGATCAGAAAGCGTTGTGGCTGAACTCGCAGCATCTTCGGACGATGCCAGTAGCGGAACTGCTTCCCTATGTCGAAGCGGAGCTGGCGAAGGCTGGATTCAAAATTCCTTATGATGACGAATGGCTCGAGCGGACGGTGGACCTGATCCGCGCGCGTTATTTCACGCTGCACGATTTTGTGACGCGGGGTCGGGCTTACTTCGTAGACGAATTTCCGATCGAGCCGGACGCGCTGGAGAAGCTGAATAAGCCAGGGGCACGCGAAGGGCTGCGGGAGTTGGGAAAGCGACTGACAGCGGAGCAATTCACCGAACAGACGGTGGAATCGGAGCTTCGGAAACTCGCGGAGGAGTTGGGTGTAAAGGCCGGCATCCTGATTAACGGGGCGCGCGCGGCGTTGACCGGACAATCGGTGGGGCCAAGCGCATTTCATCTATTCATCGCGATCGGTAAGGAACGCGCGGTGGCGCGGCTCTGCGGAGTCTAGCGCGATGAACAATATTCTCGGCATTGGCGGCATCCTAAGCGATCCGGCGGCGGCGGTCCTGAAGAACGGGCACTTGGCGGCGGCAATTGAAGAATCAAAACTGGCGCGGCTGCAACATCGCGGTGAGATTCCGGAGCGCGCGATTCTGGAATGCTTGCGGCTGGCGGGGCTCTCCGCTGGCGACATCGATGTGGTGGCCGTGGCGCGTCCGGTGCCTAGCGGGCCTGGGAGTGAACTGCATCTGCAATTGCGCACACGCTTTCCGAACAGCCGGATGGTGCTGGTGGAGCATCATCAGGCGCACGCGGCGTCGGCATTCTTCGCGTCGGATTTTGAAGAAGCTACGGTTCTGACGATGGATCGCGCGGGCGATCTGCGCTGTGTGGCGCGGTGGCGCGGAGCGAGCAACCGGCTCACGATCGAGCGCGAATTTTACTATCCGGATTCGCTGGGCGATGTCTACGCGCGGGTCACTGAACTGCTGGGCTTCAAGGCGCGCGCCGATGAGCACAAAGTGCAGTGGCTTTCCACCATGGGGTCGGACCGGTTTCGTGGTTTATTTTTGGAGATTCTCGGGGCGACGTGCGAGCCAGGGATTCGCGTGGACCGCACTTTCTTCGATGGCGCGCGACTCACGGCTGGCGGGTTCAGCGCGAAGTTTTTCCAACGGCTGGGAATTGAAGACAACGCGCCGGTGCCGCCGTATTTGAGCGCCGATGTCGCCGCGGGATTGCAGTCGGCAGTGGTGGAAACGGTGCTGAAACTGGCTGAGCCGTCAATGCCCGTGTGCCTTGCGGGGGGTTTGGGATGGAACGCTCTGCTCATCTCGGCGCTGGAGCGACGCTTTCACAAAGTGTTCGTGCAGCCGGCATCGGGAAACGCGGGCACGGCACTGGGCGCGGTGCTGCATGCGTGGCACGAAACCCTGCAACAGAAGGCGCGCGTAGACGGCGGGAACTACTGCCTGGGGCCAAGTTACTCACCCGAAGAGATCAAGCAGGTGCTTGAAAATTGCAAACTGCACTTTCGGATTCTGCTCACGACGGACGAACTTTTGGAAACAGCTGTCGAAGAATTGCAGCAGAATAAAATTCTGGCGTGGATGCATGGTCGCATGGAGTTCGGTCCGCGGGCGCTGGGGAATCGCAGCATTCTGGCGTCGCCTCTGAATCCGTATTCGACGGAAAATTTGAACAACTTCATCAAAAGGCGCGAGAGCTTTCGAAAATTTGCGGCGTCGGTGCCGGCAGAGCTGGCGGGCGAATATTTCGAGACGGGATCGAACGCGCGATTTTTGGCGACGGTGGGACGCGTAAAGCCGGAGCATCGCGAAAGATTTTCGGCGGCTATCTTGTCGGGCGACCTGATTCGCGTGCATGCGGTGGCCGAGAAGGACAATCCGCTGTACTGGAAACTGCTGCACGCGGCGGGGAAGAAGACGGGGCTGCCGGTGCTATACAACACGAGCTTCAACTTGTTCGGAGAGCCGCTAGTGTGCACCCCGCGTGATGCGGTGCGGAGTTTTTATTCATCCGGCATCGACGCGATGTTCGTTGGAAACTTCTTTTTGAGAAAGTGAAGTTAAGCCCAGTCTTTCAGTAACAAAGGTTAACGCGTCGCCAGGGTGTATCTTAAGATGTTCAATATGCGGCCTTGATGTTCGTACCTCCCTGCACGCTTGACGGCTTGCTGGTCTTCTCGCTGCCAGAAGACCTTCTGAAGACATTGGATCTGGAGCCGTCTGTTGCCTACACTCTCGACGAGGATCTCAAAATCTCTTATTGCAATCCTGCCTGGGACCGCTTCGCCCGCGAGAATTCGGGCGATGGGGCACACACCGCTGACCTTTACGGCAAACGAATACTTGACTCCATCTCGGAACCCTTGAAGAGCTTCTATAAAAATGTCTACCTATCCGCACTTCAAACCGGCGAGCCGTGGCAACAAGTTTACGAATGTTCAACGCCGACGCTCTATCGACGCTTCCGGATGCACGTCTTAAAAATCGAAGGACTGCAAGCTTTAGTTATCACGAATTTCCTTGAGATTGAATGTTCGCACTCCTCAGACCGTCAACCGATGGCGGTCGACTCGCACTTATATCTCTCGCCTTTGGGCATCCTCGCCATGTGCTCCAATTGCCGCCGCGTGCGTCAGGCGGAACACCAGGACGCATGGGATTGGGTCCGCGAATATGTTCTGCATCGGTACAACAACATTAGCCATGGAATCTGCCCGATTTGCATTCATCATTTTCTCTGCATGGCATAAGGGCTAGCGTCTTTCCCTATGGCAGAATACGGGGTATGCGTTGGGCTCCGTGATGTTTTCATCCATTCGGCACGAGCGATTACGCCGCTGGCACCCCACCGCACGGTATCTCGCTCGCACCGAAGTCCATGTGTTTGCGCTTTCCATCGCGGCCAGCGTGCTGCTCTCGTTTTTTCCGTTCCTGATCGTGATCGTGTCGCTGTGCAAATACGGTTTGCAGTGGCCGGCCGCTGTCAACGCCATTTACTTCGGCATTCGCGATTCCTTTCCCGACAAGGTCAGTGAGTTTTTGTTGAACAACTTACGGTCGACAATCGAATCCCGCGGGCCGGTGCAGATCACGTCGCTCGTGTTGCTGCTCTTCACCGCGAATGGCATCTTCGAGCCGCTCGAAGTGGCGCTCAATCGAGTGTGGGGAGTCGCCGAAAACCGGTCGTATCTCAAGAATCAACTGCTGAGCCTCGGCCTGATTTTGTTATGCGGAGGGATGATTCTGGGCTCGTTTCTGCTGACCGCTCAAGATCAGCAATGGATGCGGGCGATTTTCGGCACGGCCGACGCGGTGCCCCATTGGGCGACTTGGATTCTTTTCAAACTTGCTGCCATTCCCATCACTATTTTTGCTCTGTTCCTGGTTTATTGGGTGCTGCCAAACTGCCGCGTCCCGGCCAGGAAAGTCGCTCCCGTCGCCTTCATGGTCGGGCTGGGTCTGGAAGCCTTGAAAAGCGTCTATTTGCTGGTTTGGCCGCTGTTAAATGCTAAACTAGAGAACGAATACGGTCCCTTTAAGATTTCGGTGCAAATCGTGCTTCTAAGTTTCGCTGCGTCAATGATCGTTTTGGCTGGAGCCGAGTGGTCTGCCCGCAAGCCGACCGAACCGGATACACTAACGTCGAGGACCGCATGAACCAGGTCTTAATCGGCATCGCGATAATTTTTGCCATCTGGCTGGTGGTCAGCCGCCTATCGGGGAATACCTGAGCCGCGCCGATGCCGGGTCGGCGACCCGATAAAGCGTGTGGCGGTGATGCAAATGATCAAATGGCTAGCGATCGCGCAAGCGAGACAACTGGGAATCCCAGACGAACAGATTGAGAAGATCGCTGCTTCTTTGGATGGATTAGAAGTAGCGTTTCGGCCGCTGATTCAGACCATCCCGTTGCAAGATGAACCCGCCGTAATCCTTTCCATCGGCGCGGTGAATCAATAATGACGATTGTCGAAGCGGGGCTGCTGCTTCGAGCCCGGAAAACCTCATCCGCGGAGCTCACCGAAGCGGCCATTGCCCTTATTGAGAAGCGCAACCACGAACTAAACGCTTTCCTGACAGTGACCGAGGAGCACGCGCGCCGCCAAGCCCGCCAAGCCGACTATGAACTGGAACAAGGCCGGGATCGCGGACCCCTCCACGGCATTCCCATCGCCCTGAAAGACGTCTTTGCGACCAAAGGAATTCGCACCACATGCGGCTCGAAGTTGTTCGTGGACCACGTCCCTGATCGAGATTCCGCCGTGACCGAAAGGTTAGCCGAAGCCGGTGCCATTCTCATTGGGAAAACCGCAATGCACGAGCTGGCATACGGGATCACGTCTACTAATCCGCATTTTGGCACCGTGCGCAACCCCATAGATCGAGATCGCATTCCTGGCGGATCCAGCGGTGGTTCGGCCGTCGCGGTCGCCACCGGAATGGTATTCGCGGCGATGGGCAACGATACCGGCGGATCTATTCGTCTGCCTGCCGCTTTCTGCGGAATTGTTGGGTTGAAACCGACTTTCGGCAGGGTAAGCCGCTACGGTGTAATGCCGCTCGATTTCAGTCTCGACCATATGGGGCCACTAACTCGAACTGTTCGAGACGCTGCGCTTGTTTTGAATGCCATCGCGGGTCCGGATTCCCGCGATGACACCTGCTCAACTGAGCCCGTCGATGATTACATCCCGCCTGAAAATATTTCCTTGCACGGCAAGCGTATCGGCTGGCCTGAGAACTTCTACTTTGACTCTGTGGAAGATTCCGTTCGGCTTGCAATTGAAAGCGCGGCCCACAGGGCAAAGGAATTGGGGGCCGAAATCGTGCCGGTTCAAGTCCCGGATATCCTGGCGATCAATACCGTCGGGCGCATCATATTGATGAGCGAGGCCTCGGCCACGTTCGATAGTTTCATGTCGCGCCGCGACGACTTCGGCGCGGATGTCCTGGCGTTGCTCGATCAGGGACGGCTTCTCTCGGCGACGGACTATATCAACGCGCAGCGTCTTCGGCGGGGCATGCAGAGGGAATTCGCCAAGATGTGGAACCGCGTGGATTGCCTTTTTACGCCCACCGCGCCTACCGGAGCGCCAAAAATCGGGGCCGCGACCGTGAAAATCGGTGACGTGACTGAAGACACGCGCATCGCCTCAACTCGATTAGTACGCGCCATAAATGTGCTAGGATTACCTGCGATTTCAGTCCCGTCCGGTTTCACCGACGAAGGTCTGCCGATCGGACTTCAAATCGTTGGAAAGCCTTTTGGCGAAAAAGCTCTTCTGCACCTGGCCGCCGCCATTCACCCCTAGATTTCCGGTGCCGCCCCAAATCCGTAATGATGGAACCCTATACCCTTGATACCTTCATCTTTTGCATTTATTGTAAACAAAAGACTTAGATGTCAAACGGGACGCCAGTGTCTACCATTTTTGGTAGGCAAGAGTTCCAGAACTTGTACAAAATAAAGTACTTGTAAACAGATTTCAGCCTTGTTACCATTTTGGTATTCGTAGCTGGGGGAGACGGTAGTTGAAATAAGGAGATAAAGATGAATTATTATTTTGGAAAGTTAAGGTTAGTATTCGCCTTGGCGCTGCTCGTCGGCACATTGCAAGCACAAGACATCACCAGAGGCTCAATCGCTGGCGTGGTTCGCGATGCTTCGGGGGCGGTTCTGCCTAACGTAAAAGTGACGCTGAGTTCGCCTTTCGGTGAACGCACGACAAATTCGTCGAGCACCGGTGAGTACACATTTACAAATTTAGTGGTCGGTTCGGGTTACGCGCTGACCGCGACCCAAACGGGTTTTGCACCGTCGTCCGTTACCGGCTTGGCCGTTGGATTGAATCAGCGCGCGACCGCGGACATAACGATGCAGATCGGCACGACGTCTCAGACTGTCGAGGTAACCGATACCGGGGCGCAGGCAATTGATCTTGCGACAACCACCATTGGCTCCAATATCGATCAGACACTTTATACCAATGTTCCAGTGGGACGGAACATCGCCTCCATTCTGGCGATCTCGCCGGGCGTTACCGATAGCGGCGGTGCCGGAGCAGCGAACCCTTCTATCAACGGCGCGTCGGGCCTGGAAAATCAGTACGTCATCAACGGCGCTAACGTGACCGATCCGGCTTACGGCGGATTCGGAACTTACAGCCGTGTGTTCGGCCCTCTTGGAAACGGAGTGAACTTCGATTTCATTCAGGAAGTGCAAATTAAGACTGGCGGTTTTGAAGCGCAATACGGGCAGGCGCTCGGCGGCGTTGTCAATGTGATTACCAAGAGTGGCGGCAACAAGTATCACGGTTCCGTTTATGGCTATTTTTCGCCGACGCGTTTTGAGGCGACGAGACCTGACCTGAACGCTCAGTTAAGCAACAAAGTTACTTATCTGAAACACGAGGGCAGCACAGATTTTGGAGCGGATGCGGGCGGCCGCCTCATCAGGGACAAGCTCTTCTGGTATGGCGGATTCAACCCACAGTACAACAGCAGCATCAATCATGCAGCGGATGGCTTCGGCAATGCTACGCTCGGGGATGTGAACATTAAGACCACTGTTTACAATTACATGGGGAAGGTTAATTATAACCTGTCGACTCGCCATCAGTTCGAAGGCTCGGTTTTCGGCGATCCTTCCAGCACGCCCACTACTTTCAATCGCGGGCTGAACACGAAGAAGGGAACGACACCCGACAGGCTGACGACCAGCAAGCTAGATTACGGTTCCCGCACATGGACTGGGCGCTATAACGGCACCTTAAGCGCCAAGTGGATCGTGACCGCGAATTACGCGGATTATCAGAACCACTTTACGGAAACTCCGGCGTTCGATGGTTACCGCATAAATGACATTACTCCCGGCCAGGAGCATACCGGTTCAAACTTTTCTTACAACGGGCTGGGCTTCCGTGAGAACAGTGCGTCTAGAGTTCACCAGTTCAACGCGGTCAGCTCGCACATCTTCGGCTTCTTCGGCCAGCACAACCTCGATTATGGCTATCAGTTTGAAGATGTGAACTACGATGACTTTCGCCTGAATACGGGCGCGGATTTCACTCTGCCGAATCTTCCGATATTTGGGGATGCGGCTGGCAAGGTTCAGCACGGAGCCGCACTCACCCGAACCCACTTGAAGCCGAGAGACCCCA
The DNA here is from genome assembly GCA_025358575.1 of Terriglobia bacterium. Lineage (GTDB taxonomy): Bacteria > Acidobacteriota > Terriglobia > Bryobacterales > Bryobacteraceae > JANYJA01. Next base: position 2,668 of record JANYJA010000052.1, on the reverse strand, counting down.
CTTCTCCAATAGTGTTGAGGGTTACGCGCGGCGACTACTCCAGTCCGACTGTAGCGACGCTCACCCGCTATCACGCCGGTTTCGTAGAGGACAGCTGGACGCTGGGCAACCGCCTCACGCTAAAACCCGGACTTCGATTTGAACAGGAGGCCATGTCGGGCAACTCACTCCGCTACGTTTTCTCTCATAATTGGGCCCCACGCCTGGGAGTCATCTTCGATCCTTCGGGACATCGTAAAACCAAATTCTTCGCGAATTGGGGACGTTTCTACGAAAAGGTTCCTCTGGATATCGCCATTCGTTCGTTCTCATTTGAGACAAGCGTCACTGGCGCCCGTTATGCCGACCCCGGCCCTGGAGGCAAAATCGACCTATCGGCCGCGAATTTCCTTCCTGACGCCAGCGCTGGCCATATTTCCTTTCAAGGCGGCCCGGCCGATCTCACTCTTGTCGCCCCGGGTACTCGTTTGGAATACCAGGACGAAGCTGTCGGAGGCTACGAACACGAATTCAATGGCGGGATGACCTTCAGCAGTCGTTTCGTTTATCGTCACGTTCGTCGGATAATCGAAGACGTTTCTGGTGTTAACGTCACCCAAGCTAACGCAGGCGTACCACAGCAGTATGTGGTGTCGAATCCTAGCGCCAAACTGGATATCTTCCAGAATGCGTCTCCTTGCACCGACGGACCGAACTGCGACCCAAGCACTGGGTACACGCTGTTCGCAAATGGCGGTAATCCGCTCGGCAAAGATGGTATCCCGGATGGATTCCCAAACCCGAGCCGCATCTACAAATCGATGGAGTTGGTTCTTAGCAAGCGCTTTTCCACCAATTTCCAGGTTTATGCCAACTACACGCTATCCAAGCTGTATGGCAATTTCCAAGGTTCATTCCGCAGTGACAACGGTCAAACCGATCCCAACATCAGCTCGCTGTTTGACTTCACTAATTCCGATGGATTGCTGACGGACCAAGTCGCCGCTGGCGTACTTCCGACTGATCGCCGCCATCAAATTAAACTGTACGGCAACTACCTTTTCAAGAACTTCAACTTCGGCACTTCCTGGAACATCATGTCGGGTACGCCGATCAGCAAGTTCCTGGATCATCCGGTGTACTTGAACGCAGGTGAAGTTCCGGTGGGCGGACGCGGTTCTCAGGGCCGCACCAAGTGGACCTTCCCTCTCGATCTACACGGCGATTACACCGTGAAGCTCGGTGAGCAGATGCGCATGAAGTTTGTTGCCGATCTATTCAATGTAGGCAATCAAATCCGGCCTTTCCGCATCGACCAGAATTACGAGCTCAACAACGCGCCGGGCACGCTGGACCCTGATTTCCTCAAGGTTGCTCTTTACCAGCGCCCGTTCCATGCTCGTCTCGCCATCCGGTTTGAATTCTAAACAGGAGAGCGGTTCGCTTTAGTAAACTCAAGGAGCCCCGGAAACTAGGGGCTCCTTTTTTTCGTCCAAACACTTTATGTTCCGCAGCCTTTCTTCCGCTCTCATCCTTTTCCTCTTTACGACGCTTTGCCTTCCGGCTGCCACCAAATCTAAAGTCGCACTACCCGCGTCGTACTCTCGTTGGCTGAATGAGGAAGTCAACTACATCATCACCGCCGCCGAAAAGAAGGAGTTCCTGACGTTATCGAACGATGCCGAACGGGATCGATTTATCGACAACTTCTGGAACGTGCGTAATCCCAACCGAAACTCCAAGCAGAATGCGTACAAGGACGAGCATTATAAGCGCCTGCAATACGCCACTGAACATTTCGGACGGCAGTCGAACACTCCGGGCTGGATGACCGACATGGGCCGGAGCTACATACTTTTCGGCGCGCCACAGTCCCGCGCGCAGTATCGCGGCTATGGCGGCTTGTATCCGGTGGAACTGTGGTTCTATTCCAATGACACAGGCATCCCCTCACTACCGGCCTTTTTCACTGTGATGTTCTTCATCCCCGAGGATGTAGGCGAATACCGTTTTTACCGTCCCAGCCTGGACGGTCCCTTGAAACTGGTGCATGGCTCCCATTTTCAATCCAACCACGACGTATACAAATTTCTATTGCCGATCTCAGGCGAACTCGCGCATGCGGCTTTCTCGCTGATCCCGAACGACCCTATTGACAGGACCGATTACGCGCCCGATCTTTCCAGCGACATGATGATCTCGCGCATTCAGAATTTCGCAAACGATCCGTTCAACCTGCGAAAACTTCGCGAGATGGCTGCTTTGCGCGCCAGTGTCAATTCGGTGTTCCTTGTCGATGAAGATCGGCCGCTGGACGTCCAGTCCATTGTCATTACCGATCCTCTGGGTCGGCAATGGCTGGACTACAGCATCGCCGTGAGCAGCGAGCGGCTTGGAAAGCGCGACCCCGATGGTAAGCAGTTGCACGTCAGCGTGGCGTACAGCCTCTCGACCGAAAAGGGGAAGCTGATCGTGGAAGATTCCGAAGAGCGGGCTTACCCCGCGTTCCAGGAACTGGCCGGAGAAAAGCAGTTTATCCCCTTCGTGCTGGCAAACCGTCTTCCGATTGTCCCCGGAAATTACCAGTTTGAAGTTCGCATCCTGAATCGGGAAGCGGCAAAAATTTCAAAGGCTGAGCGCAAACTGAGCGTGGTTCGCGGCCAGCCGATTTCGCTCAGCGGTCCGATCT
>JANYJA010000223.1 GCA_025358575.1 Terriglobia bacterium | reverse complement strand
GCCGCCGCGTAGAGCGCCTCACGGACCAGTTCCCGCTGTATGCCTGGAAACTGAACGCGGTTCGAGCTATTTGAAAATGCGGCCGAAACGCCGGAGTTCGTGAAAATTGCCATCGATGTCAGGCGCATTGACGATTTCGGCGTCGGCACGTATATCCGCAATCTGTTAAACGCGTTAAGTGCGACGGATCCGGATAATCAATACACGCTGATTGCGGCGCCGGGCAGCCATGCCGCCATCGATATTCTGTCTGCCAATTTTCGCGCGGTGCCCTACCTTCGATCGGATCTCGACCGGCGCGAGCATCTGCGATTCGCCTCGTTCGTGCGCGGCCTTAACGTCGATCTGGTGCACATCCCGCTGAACCGGGTGCCCTTGGTCATGCCACGCCCTTATGTGGTGACGGTGCACGATATCGCGAACCTGCTGTTTGAAGACGGGGCGAAATTCCGGCTGGCGTTGCGCCGTTTTCGATTCCGCCGGGGACTTACACGCGCGAGCAAGATTATGACGGTATCGGCCGCTACGCGGCGCGACGTGCAGAATTTGCTGGCGCTTCCGGACGAGCAGGTGCGCGTGGTCTATAGCGCCCCGGACCCAAATTTTTTTCGCGGCGATGGCGACGATCCAGTCGCGGGCGCGCTGCTGCGAAGCCGGATTCTGGAGCGTTACCAGATCCACTATCCGTTCCTGCTTTATGCGGGAAGCATCCGTCCGCAAAAGAACATTCCGCGTTTAATCGAAGCTTTTGCGGTGGCGCGCCAAACGCTTTCGAGTCACCCGGTTTATCGGGACCTTCGGCTGATTATTATTGGCGATGAAATTTCTCGATATCCACAAGTTCGGCGAACGGTGATCCAAAGTCGCGTGGAAGATTCGGTGAGGTTCTTGGGATTTGTTCCCTTTGAAACACTGCGGATTTTCTATGCCGCGGCCGCGGCGTTCGTTTTTCCCTCACTCTATGAAGGCTTCGGCTTGCCGCCACTCGAGGCTATGGCCTCGGGAACACCGGTTGTGACTTCCTCGGTGAGTTCTCTCCCGGAATCTACGGGGGACGCGGCCGTGCTAGTGAATCCAGAAAATGTTTTCGACATTGCTCGAGGAATTGAAGAAGTGTTACTGAATGAAGGGCTTCGCACGGAACTTATAGAACGCGGATGGGAGCAGGCACAAAAATTTAACTGGTTCCGAACAGCCCGCGAGGTGGTAAAGATCTATTTGGAGGCCGTGCAGGGCAGAAGTTAGCCGTCTGTTTCGGCTTTTTTTAATGCGGTGTGGCCAACGGCGGCAGCGCCACTTCGCGGCCAATCCAAACAATTCGCGCCTTCACTGTCTCAAGAATGTCGCGGTGGCCCGGGATGCGGGTCCATCTTTTGGGTTCAGCCAGCGTGGCGTCACTCGCCAAATACAGGCTGCGGCCGCCCATGCGAATATATCGCACTGAAGCGCCATCCTCCGAGCTGACCACGTAACTAGATTCGGGATCAATGAGGGTCCGGCATTTCTCGCTCTGGTCCAGCAAGACGAGATCATTTTCCTGAAATTGCGGGGCGATTTGAGGGTCGTTTGCCAAACGCGCCGCGATCGGGTTTTGAATTTCTTTCAAAAGAGAAAGCGCAAACGGGTAAACTTCTCCATAAACCGCCGGTTCAGGGAGCGGCAATCCCGCCCCGATCCGGGCCTGAAGAACCGGAACGGGCCGCGATAGAGAAATTTCACGCGGCTCCACGGCATTCAAAAATACATCGTCGCCGGACTTGTCGAGGTCCCAAATGGTAATGCCTAATTTCACCATCGCCATGTCGGCAAACTCCGCCGAAAATAGCCGGATGCCTTTTAAAACATGATGCAAATGGGGTTGAGAGATTCCAAAAGATCGCGCAAAGCTGCGCTCGGTGAGCTCTCCGTTACTAACACGCGCCCGGATTACGTCAACAAGCCGCGAATGGAGCCCTTGAAAGGATAGATGAGGGTTAACCGCCGTATTCCTCATTGAAATAGGTGCTTGGATTTTACGTGATTTAAAAGACACATTTTATATTTTTTCTAGAATTAAGTGTTAGTAAAGTTTTCTACTTAAGTACAGTACTTGCCGTAATTTGATCGAGTTTAATTAAATCGAGTGGCTAAACAAATAAATAATTCTCACAAAAATTTGTTGACATAGAGACTTATTGCTATACATTAAAAACCAGTTTGATCACGGTGGGCAATTTCAACGGCACCGGGAGGGACATTCGAAAATGCAGTGGAGCCGGTCAGAAACAATAGCAATATCAAAGACATCCTGTACGCTTTGCCAAGGAGATGGATTGCGCAGGACAACCCGGAGCGGGGAGGCGCACCCTTGTAACTGTGTGTTGCGCAGTATCTTTCGGGCGTGTTTTTCACGCTTTCGTTATTGCGCAAGCAAAGAGAAATATATGAGCAGAATTACCCTCGAATATTCTTCTGGAAAGGATCAGAAACGATCTTATGCGAGACGCGATGAAGACTATATGGCGGATTTTTGTCTGGTCAGTAAAAGGTCTTTGGACGACTTTGAATACAAGATATTCCGGTATCACTTTCTTTTGGGGGCAGACTGGAAGTTATGCTGCCGACAACTTAAAATCGACCGCGGCACGTTCTTCCACGCCGTTTATCGGATCCAGCAGAGGCTGGGTCGAGTATTCCGCGAGCTCGAACCTTTCAGCCTGTATCCGCTGAATGAATACTTTGGCGGAGTTATTCAAAAATCGCTACCGGAAGGCTGGAGCATGGTAAGCGCGCAGCCGGCGCGGTCCAAATCTACCCTGCATCCCCCTCTGCGCCGGATCGCCTAGATAACCATACGGGGCAGGCCCCCGCCTGCCCCTTGTTCAACTCCTCAAGAAGCCGCTTCAAGTTCCTCTTCCAACATTTGTTTTCGCGCCAGCTCGGCATAGTATCCGCCGGAGTTTGAAAGCTGGGCATGAGACCCCTTTTCAACTACCCTCCCCCCATTGAGCACCACGATCAAGTCAGCCTGACGAACCGTGGAAACACGGTGGGAGATCAGAATAACGGTGCGCCCGCGCATCACCGAGGAGAGACCGGTGAGGATGCGTTCTTCGGTCAACGTGTCGACGCTGGACAGCGCATCGTCAAGGATCAAAATGCGCGGATTCCGCAAAAGGGCGCGGGCGATAGCGGTGCGCTGCTTCTGGCCGCCGGAAAGCGTAATTCCGCGTTCTCCCACGAGGGTCCGATAGCCATCGGGAAAGCCTTCGACATCCGGCGCGAGACCGGCGAGTTCGGCGGCGTGGCAAATCTCCTCCGGGGTTGCGTCCTCGACTCCGAAGGCAATGTTTTCCGCCAGAGTCGCGCTGAACAAGAAAGTTTCCTGCGGAACGAACCCAATCGACCGTCGAAGTTCCGGCAGCGACCAATCGCGCACGTCGACATTATCGAGGAGAACGCTGCCATTGGAGGGATCGAGCAAGCGGGGAATCAGGCTGACAAGGGTGCTCTTGCCGCAGCCGGTGTGGCCGACGATCGCGATGGTGGTGGATGGGCACACGTGGAGAGAACAGCCCGATATCGCCGCGCCCGCGGGATAGTCCACGGTCACGTTACGAAACTCGATCTCGCCGCGAACGGTATGGGGCGCGTAGGCCGCGGGTTTGCTCGTGATGGAAGGCTCCTCATGCAGGATCCGATTGATGCGATCCAGCGAGGCGCCGCCGCGCTGCATCAGGTTCACAACCCAACCTAAAGCGATCATGGGCCAAACCAGCATTCCCATGTAGGTGTTGAACATAACGAAGCTGCCGATGGAAATGCGTCCCGCGACGACCTGCAATCCGCCGGCCCAAAGCACGGTCAGGAAAGTAACACCGATCAGGGCTTCGAGCATGGGCTGAAAGAAGCCCTGGACGCGCACGAGCTTGAGGTTGTGATGGATGTATTCGCGATTGAGCCGTTCGAATTTGGCGACTTCGGCTTGCTCCTGCACGAAGGCACGGACCATGCGAATGCCAGAGAGATTTTCCTGAACGCGGCTGCTGATCTCCGAAAACATGGCTTGGATGGATTCGAAACGAGAGTGGATGGCGCGCCCGAAAAAAATTACGGCTAAGCTCACGATGGGCGCGGGCAAGATGGCGAGAATCATCAGGCGCCAATCGATCCACGCCATGACGCCGATGGTGAGCACGAAGGTGAGGCTGGTTTCGAACCAATACATGACGCCAGGGCCGAGCATCATGCGCACGGCATTCAAATCATTGGTGGCGCGGGCCATGATGTCGCCAGTGCGGTTGCGGCCAAAATACTCGGGCGAAAGATAGACGAGGCGGTGAAACAGATCGTTGCGCAGATCGTACTCGATATCGCGCGAAATGCCGATCAGGATAACGCGCATTCCATATTGGAAGATGCCTTTGAGGAGGCATAGCCCAACCAGGCACGCGGCAAAGAAGACGATTCGCGGTAAGCGCTGGCCAGCAGTCAGTGCGTCGATGGCGGCGCGGATGATGAGCGGCAAGCCCGCGGCAGCAACATCTTTGAGCAGAAGCGAAGACATGCCGAGCGCGAGGCCGCTCCGGTAGCGCAACAAGTAAGGCCACACCGTGCGTAAGGAATTTCGCATCTCAGATTCCCATGTAGTTGGCGATGGTTTTGATCGACTCGTCGAAAAAAACCTTGCGAGGCTCGCGATTTTTCCACCAGGAGTTCACCGGAAGATACGCATCCTCCGAGGAGACAACGACGGCTTCGAGGTCGGGCGCGACGCTTCGAAAGATGAGTCCGGCTCGGCGCGTGTGGTAATTACTCGTCACCAGCAAATATTTACGAACGTGTAAGCGCCGCAGCTCCGGGACCACGAAGAGCGCTTCGTCGGACGTGGATGTTGCGGGATGTTTAAATTTGATAAAGATATTCGGATCGCAGCCTTGCTGAACGGCGTACTGAACGGCGAGTTCACTCTCATGCGCTCCATAGAGATACCCGGCGCCGCTGACCAGAACGCGTGGCGCGTAACCCTGCCGCACCAGTTCAGCGGCGTGGAGAATTCGCCGGCCCCGTGTTTCTCCGCCGAGGACGACTACAATATCGGCTTTCTCAGGGGGTTGGGCGCGCACTAGAGATTCGCCCATCCAGACCAGCCAGACGGTGTGCGTGGCAACTGCGACCGCGATGAGGGAAACCGCAAGAGTTAATCCGAGGGTGAAGCGGCGCAACCGCGTCACTTGTCGTCGGGCGAGGTCTTCGAATCCAGGTGCCCCACGGTCTTCAACCGCTGGTAGAGCCGCTCGACTTCCAGTTCATCTTCGGGTCGCAGCACACGATAGCGAGGGGCTGGCAACTGCTTGCGGCCGCCGGAACCGGCCATCATTTCGCCCCAATACTGGCGGTACGGCATGCCGTCGATAAGCGCGTCGCGAGACATCCGGCGCATGGTACGGAGGAGGCTGCGGCAGGACTCCAGGTCGCCAGGATAGACCAACAGAACTTTTGAATCGTCGTACAGAGTGAGGCGCGCGATTAACGGCGAGAGCCACCCGGTCCGGTCAAGGCGGCGAATGTCCATCCACGGGATTTGATTCTTGCCGATGGTGAGGTGCGTTTCATGAATTTCGATGGCCGGACGGCAGCC
>JANYJA010000209.1 GCA_025358575.1 Terriglobia bacterium | reverse complement strand
TTATCTTCATTCCCGCGGACAGCTACGCGGGCAAGAGGTTCTTGCGTGATTCCATCCACAACCCGGCCCCGAATTTCTTTCACTTGATAAGACCATGCGTCCACTCCGCACGCAGCCAGAAATATAAGTAGCTTGATAGCTAGTCGTGCGCACGTCCGATACCGCCGAACCGGCATAGATAACCCGCAGTGTATACCAAACCGCTCACATAGCAGTTTTTGCTTGCCAATCATCCGGATATTGTCTATAGTACTTTCGCGAAGTAGTTTAACTAAATGAAGATACATGTGAAAAAAGGAGCAGATTGATGAGTCAGGAATCCAGTGAAAAAGGATGTAGCTGTAGTTGTTCACAGTGTCCGCCCTGGTGGGTGACGATGGGTTTTGTGCCACCGCTTCAAGCACCCGCGACTAGCACCGCGCCCTTGGCGACGGGGACAGGCACGGGGAATATGAGTGCAACCGGGACGCCGCCCGGGTCGCAGTCCGCCTCCAACAATTCTCTCGGTGGACTCGGCAACATTATCGGGAGCGTAGCCGGTCTGTTGGGCGGCATATAGGTGCGCGATATGGACCAGCGTACGATACAACTGCTGATTCGGATGCTCTCCTCGCCGGCGACAGTTCTCACGGAAAGCCAAATGTTAGCGGCCATTGAACTTTCCGGCATCGTCGGGAACCCCGTAGCGCTTAAAGCGATGGAATTCGCCGCCGGACAGTCGTCTGCAACGGCCCCGGCCACGCTGCTTGGATTTGCCATAACGCTGCAGAATCTGATTAAGCTGAATCCAGATCACAAGCCCGTTGACTATGCCGATTTGGAAGCTTACATCAAGCAAATTACATCAACCGGCGCCGATGCCCCGATGACATTTGGCATGTTCCAAACGCTTATGGCCGCGCTGCCTGCCGCACCCCTAGTCCCGGTGAAACCGTCAACCGTGAAGAAACGCGGTGACGACAAGAAGGCCAGGGATAGTGAATAAGTAGGCCGACGTTTGGACGTACGGTGCCGGCCTCCGCTCGCATTTCACATATTGGCGACACCGCGCTGATTACAGCTGCCGTCCGCGCTATGGAGACGGATCGACCCAACGGGTGGGTCCGCGACCCTTTTGCGGCACGCCTCGCCGGTGAGCGAGGCATTGCCATGGCGCGCGCATTCCCCGGACTGGAATGGATGTGTTTCGTGGTCGGCATGCGCACGCGGTTCATCGACGATTTCGTCATGACGGCAATTCCGGAGTATGGTGTCTCCACCGTCGTGAGTGTCGGCGCAGGCCTCGATACCCGGCCTTGGCGCCTCGCGCTTCCCCCGGATTTACGCTGGTTGGAAGTGGATCTGCCGCCTGTTTTAAATTACAAAGCAGCCTTGCTGGCTTCCGAGAAGCCGATGTGCCGCGCCGAGCGTTTGGCGGTAGACGTTAACGACCGCGCTCAGGTCCGGGCGCTGTTTCAGCAGGTGCCGTTCGCACCCGCGCTGATGATCGCCGAGGGGCTGATGATGTACTTGCCGGCAGCGACTGTGGAGGCGATCGCCGCCGAAGCCTGTGCCGACAACGGCATACGTTACTGGCTTTTGGAACTCGCGACCCAGGGAATTGGAAGGGGCACGGGCACGAACGCGTTTCACGAGATTGGAGCCCTCCGCGCACCAGATTGCCTCGACGGTGCGGCGATCGCCGGTGTCCTGAATCGCGCGGGTTGGGTGTCTATTGACCGTCGCTGCTTCGGGCAGTTGGCGTTGAAATTGGCTCCGGCCGGACGGCTCGAAGAAATAGCCAGCCTTCTGCCCGAGGCGGCCCGTGGCGAGTTGGCCCTTCCCAGTCCGGGTAACGATCTCAACGGCGTACACCTGTTCAGCCGCGCTTAGTCACCACTGGAACCGCACCGTCACACGCTGGTAGCCGCTTCCTTTCGGGAATCCCACAAGCACTTTCCCGCCTTGCAAAATAGCGCCCGAAATTTGGATTGGCGGTCGCCGAAATCGGATGTCGATATCCGCGGCCGTTCCGGCTTGCCCTTCGACAATAAACTCGCTTTCCGATTGGGAGAGAATCTTCGCAAACATCGTAGGCGAACCCGCAACCGGCAATGAATGCGGCACTGCTACTTCAAAAGCAGGCAGGTTTAACTCAATGCGATGAGTTCGCGCTGAAGCAGGCACGCAATCCGCGCCGCCTGTTAGACAGAGTAATTGAGCATCGCTAGACGACGCTTCGACCGTCAGCTTGTTATTCTCTCGGCGAAAGCTTACATCGAAGCTCGCACCGCCTACCTTCACGTTATGCAGCGCGGCGGATTCCCATGTCGGCGGAAGTTGTGGATGTACGCGGATGGTGTGATGCAACGCGTCCACCCCAAGGCCGAATAACCCGCGAATGGCCGGCGTCAACACCATGGCCGAAGACCACAATTGATGCGAGCTGCTGCGTCCGAAGGGCTGAAAAAATTCGCCCGACAGTAACTCGGTGACAGCGCCCAAGTCCTGCGAAAACGTGAGGTCCGCGTTCTGCATCAGGTGCGCGTATCCAGCGAAGGGTCGCCCGGCGCGGTATTCCGCCATGGCTGTCCAGCCGGTATATAACGGCCACACCGACCCCTGGTGGTAACTCATCGGATCGTAAATCGCTTCCTGGCGGCTAACATCGCGAATGCCCCAATCGGTAGAAAACTCCGCCGACGCCCAGCGCTCGAACATTGTTTCGGCGCGTGGTAACTCCAGGGAACCGTCCCACCAAGCAAGGGTCGGGAACACGGTCGCCGTTTGATCCAGAGAGCCATCCCGGTTGCGGCTGAACGCGTAAAACTTTCGGTCTTTGTCGTAGTATTCGGCAGCCATTTTGGCGCGAATCGTTTCAGCTTGAGCGCGGGCGGCACTGGCGATTGCTGGGTCGTGCATCTCCGCCGCCAGCTTACTCATGGCGGTGCAAGATTGCCGATCGAGAGCCGCCAGATATACCTCTTGATGAGGCATTCCGGAGGGCCAACTTTCCACCCAGCCGGTGCCTTCGGTATTTTCGTAGATGCCGTCACCGTCGGAGTCGTGCGCGCGCGTGAAGGCCCAGGCCTTTTTCACTTCCGGCCAGTGCGCGCGAAGAAAGTCCAGGTCTCCACTGGCCCACACATAATCCCACATAGTCATCACGAGCAGCGGGGTGGAATCGGCCGAAGCGTAGAAGTAAGGTGTTGCGCTCCAATCCACCAGATCGGCGGCTTGAGAAAACTCATGCATAATCTTGCCATCGGCGCGCTGCCGTCGCAACAAAAACTCCAATGCCCGGCGGCTCAGGGCAAAATCGCCATAGCTATTGACGGCATAGAGGCTGAAAAGAGTATCGCGTCCAAAAAACCATCCGAAACCGGGGCGCGCGGAATCGGCGGAGGAGTAATATCCCGCAATTAATCCCGTCTCGACTCCAGCCTTCCCGCGGAACCGCACCTGCGCCTGGTCAATGGCCAGCTCCGCCCACTGCATGGCGAGATTGAACTTGGCATCGGGTGTCTCGGCAACCATCCTGCCGTCGAAAAAGTGAAAGTAGTAGTCGGCGGTCTGGCTGAATTGCACAGCCCAGTTCTTGCTCAGATCCAGAAGCTGTTTGGAGACCGAAGGGGCCGTGGTCCCGGCAGCCATCAGCAGTGGAAAGAATTTTCCCGACTGCGTCTTCGGGTTGAAAGGCAGCTTGAGTTCCAGCGCATACGTTCGAGGGCGCTCCTGGTACGGCGCGAGCACGCCTGGCAACGCGCCGGGAATTCCGATGGCGCCGGAGAACGCATCATTATCGGTATGCAGGATGTAATAGCCGCTGTCTCCCGTCTTCACCCACTCGGCGTTCGGGAGACCGAAATTGGGCGCGGGCCACATGCGCAGCATGTCGGCAGTGAATCGGAATGTTAGCGTCAGCGGGCGCAACGCGGCAATCTCAAAAAAAACCACCGGGCCCGTGGCACCCGGTCCGCGTCCTGAAAACATGTGCTGCTTCACGGTAAATGCGGCATGGGAGTAAATGATGGTAGTGCGCTCCGGATTCACCTCAATGACACTGGCGTATTCGCTCAGTTCAATTGGAATGGGGTAGCCTTCCAGCTCGGCGGTGATGCGGAAATGGCTGGCGATCTTCACCGGAAACGCCCAGGCCTCGAAGGACCCGTCACCCTGCCCGAAGATGGCGCCCGCTTCGCCAGCCACCGAGAACGGCATGCGTGGTTGCGCGGGCCTCGATATAGAAAGCTCTCTCGTCGGCAGCGCGAAGGCAGGCGATGCCTCCCACCCGTTCTGTGCCACCAACGAATACGAAGTAGCCACCAGCGCCAGCCCAATGCTCAGCGAGCGATACATTGCGTTTCCAGTTTGCGTTTGCCCGCGTCCGACAGTTCATCCCACAGAAGCACGAACGCTGCGTTGGTCCATCCGAAACCAATTTCATTCGATGTGTAACCGAATTTAATGCCAGCCCCCAGATCGCTCTTGCCCTCCACCACGTTGTACTTCTCTTTGATGGTGCGGTGCTGCTCGAAATCCCGCAGGATCATGGAAAGAAATTTCAGACTTAGCCGTTCCGCGTCGGTGTCGAAGCTGTAGCGGCGCAAGCCTTCGATGGCAATGATCTGCAGCGGCGCCCAACCGAATGGAGCGTCCCATTGATTGCCGGAGACACGGTTACTAGTTTGAAGACCGCCATCTTTCTCGAAAAGCGGAAGGTTCGCTGCCACGGCGGCCGCTTCCTCCGGCGTGGCGAGTCCGGCCCAAAGAGGATAGAAGGCGGTGAGAAAAGGATAGTCGTGGCGTTGGCGGGATACAAAATTGTAGTCGGTGAATAATCCGGATTTGCCGTCCCACATCAGACGCCGGACGGCCGCTGCGCGCGTCGCGGCCCTTTGCGACCAGATAGCCCCTAGACGCGGTTGATCCAACAGTCCTTCGATGGCAGCCATATCCATCTCCATTCGGTAAAGGAGTGAATTCAGGTCCACGCTGTTGTAGTTCACGATGCCCACGCTGAACGGCCCAAAACGCGCGGACGGATCAAAGCCCGATTCGCGCATGGCGCGATCGCCCTGATAAAACAACGGTGTTAATTCGCCGGTGGCGCGATTGTAGAAATCATCCGGGTTGTACTCTTTGACTGCATTGGTCTTGTAATATTCCTTGACTCGGTCATAATGATTCTTTCCGGCTTCATCCCGTTCGCCGAACACAACCTCCGGCGCGGGCTTGTCCGACCCGCCATCATAACGGGAAAGGCCAGTTTGCGGCGTCAAATGAGGTTCCTTGATCCAATATTCGTAATAGCTTTGCAAAGCCGGGAGACTTCGCCGCAGCCATGCGGTATCGCCCGTGACGCTGTAAACATCCAGCACCATGCGGCTAAGAAACGGGGGCTGCGAGCGCGTCAGATAGTAAGTACGATTGGCGTTCAGGACTTTGCCGTAGTGCCGCACTTCGTAAAGGAAGTTATCGGTCATGGATTGCGCCAGCGCGGGTTGTCCATCGCGCAGCAATCCCAGCAGGATGAAGTAACTATCCCAGCCGTACATCTCGTTGAACCGGCCCCCCGGAACCACATAAGGTTCGGGCAGATAGAGCAGTCCCGATTCCGGAGTAGTTGAGTTCAGCTCACTTAGTTTGCGAACTTTCACCTTCAAATCTTTGCCGATACGCGCGGCATCCTCATCGGCCGCCACCCAGAGCGTGATTGGGCCGCGTTGCGCCACTTTTGAATCTTGTGCGGAATCACGCAGTGACGCGTTCGAACGAGTCAGCGTCTTCCAGCTTTGGTGAATGTAGGAGCGCGCATCGGCGAGCGCCGAACAGTCCGCCGCGTGGCCAGGCAGGCCATAGAGGAGTAGCGCAATCAGGCATGCTCGGAAGCGATTTCGCTTCACGAAATCGCCATCCTTTGCTCCATATCCTCCAGGCTGACGCCCTTAGTCTCCGGGTAGATAAACAGAACCACAAAAAACTGTACCACCATCATGCCTGCAAAGAACGAGAAGGGGATCGACTTCGACCGTGCGGCGAGAATCGGGAAAGCCCAAGAAATTCCGGCATTCATGATCCAGTGAGTGAAACTGCCGAGGCTTTGGCCCTTGGCGCGAACGCGAGTGGGAAACACTTCGCTGAGATAGACCCAGATGACGGCGCCCTGGGAAAACGCAAAGAATGCGATGAATCCGACCAGCAGCCACACCAATAGATCTTCATGCGCTCCCGACGCAAACACTGCCGCGACCCCCGAGAGACAGGCTGCCGTGCCCAGCGAGCCCACAATGAGCAGCGTTTTGCGCCCGACGCGATCGATAATCGACATCGCGATTACGGTGAACAACAGATTGGTGGCTCCAATAGCGACGGCTTGCAGATCGCCCGATACCTTGGTAAAGCCCGCCTTCGCGAAGATGTCGTTCAGATAGTAAAGAATGGCGTTGATGCCCGACAGTTGATTGAACATGCCAATCGAAACGGCCAGAAAGATGGGCAGGCGGTACTTGAATCGAAAGAGAGGCTCCGCGCCATGGCTTTGATCCAGATGAACGGACTCCACCATGTGCTTCAACCCGCCTTCAATATCCTCCTCTCCGATCTCGCTGAGAACCTGTCTGGCCTCCGCAGTCCGGCCTTTGGATGCCAGCCAGCGCGGACTGCGGGGAATAACGAAAAGCATAGCCAGGAAGAAGAGCGCGGGCACCGCCGAAGTTCCCAGTTTCCAGCGCCACTCAGTGTCGCCAAACCCCATCAGACCAATTACGTAGTTGGACAAATAGGCGACCAGGATGCCGGCAACTACGTTGAACTGGAAGAATGCCACCAGCCGGCCGCGCCACTTGGCGGGGGCGATTTCGGCGATGTACATCGGCCCAAGCACGGAAGAACCGCCGATGCCGAGTCCGCCGATGAACCTGAAAAAGACCAACGCATCCCAGTTCCAGGCCAGCGCGCAGCCCGCGGCGGATAGGAAATAAAGAACTGCCATCACCCGGAGGCTGTCGCGGCGGCCGAACTTTTCACCGGGAATCCCAGCCAGCATGGCACCGACAATGGTTCCCCAAAGAGCGCTCGCGACAGTGAGCCCCAGACCGCTGGCCGAGAGGCTGTAAGTTTTGGTCAGCGCATCGGTGATGCCGGCGATGACGGCGGTATCGAATCCAAAAAGCAAACCGCCAAGGGCGGCAACGACTGTGCTCCTCAAGAGCACTTTGGAAAGAGTCATAGGCGGACTCTTAGGATTGTACGCCCGAATCGGTATTTACAGCTAGGGAGAGGTGAGCTAATCCGCTTTTAGCACGTTAAGCAATGCGCCGATCCGCATGAAACTCTCACCACTAACTTGCAATCTAGCAGGATATCGCGCGCTGGCAAATCCGGGTGCGCCAAGCGGCTGAGCATTGCGTCGATTGCAGTTTCGCCTAAATCCTGGCAAGGCTGCCTCAATGATGTAAGCGGAACCCGTAAATGGTCTGAGTATCGTACGTCGTCGAACCCGGTTATTTTTATGTCGTTAGGTACTTGAATCCCGATCACCTCAAGCGTTTGCATCAGCTTCACGGCAGTGGCGTCGTTAGCGCATACAATTGCATCCGGACTGGCTTTGGCGATTATCCGCTCAATGAAATCTTTGTCCGCGGGATTGCCGAAGAAAGCTGGACTGGGTTCGAGACCCCGCGCCCGAACTGCCTCCACAAACCCAGCGTAACGTCGGTCGACGGTCGACGCGACATTGGGGCGCGCAAAAAAAATGGGACGGGCTACTCCCTGATTTAGAAGATGATTTGCCATTACATACCCGCCGCGGACGTTGTCTATTCCCACTAAGTCAAATCGGGAGCGAGTCGGCCAGGAATAAATACAGCGGTCCAGTAGCACCACGGCGATGCCTGCGTGGCTCAGGCGTTCCGCGATCAGACAGTTAATGGCATCTTTGTTGGGAACCGCCTCCAGGGGGGCGAAGAAAACTCCGGAGACGCGTCTGGTAATGTAGTCGTCACACAACTGGTGCGCTAGAAACTCCTTATCTTCGTCTTCGCTTTGAGTGGAATGTCCCCACAGCAAAGCGTGGCCTCCCCGCCGCCCCGCCTTGGCCATCCCCTGACACATCGGCTCAAAAATTTCGGTCTCCCCCAGACCCGGAATCAGCAGACCAAACAGGTGACCATGGCACTTTTTTTTCGGCAAAACGTAAGTTCCGGACCCAGCCCGACGCTCCACCATACCCTCGAATTGCAATTCTTTAAGCGCCCGCTGGACGGTGAGTCTCGAAACGCCATACTGTTCGCCCAAGTCGTTCTCACTGGGCAAGCGGTCACCCGCTTTGGCCTTTCCGATGGCAATTAAACGCCGCAAGTCGATTAGAATCTGTTGATATTTCGGCAGACCCCGATTTCCGGCGGCTTCAAGTTGCACCTCGGATTCTTTCACGATGACCAAGTGTCCCACAAGATTGGGAACCTGACAATACAGGTTAACCAGAGAGGGCGGCGGATTTGCCTTCCTGAAGCAGCACAATCCGGTTCGATTTCACACCAAGATAGGTCTCCTTGAGACCAGACGGCCAATGAATTTCGACGTCCGCCGCATCCGCGGATCCAAGGCCAAAATGAAGCCGTAAATCGCTTTGCGAGTAGAAACTCGATTGGCTCAGAACTTCCTGCCGCTGCCGCCGCCCGCCCGCGGTTACAAAGGCGCGCGCCCCAATCGCGCTGCGGTTCGATTTCGTCCCGATCAGCTTCAGTTTGAGCCAGCGATTGCTATTACGTGTCTCATTGCGAAGCAGCGACGGCGGCTCGCCCATGTTCATGATGGCGACGTCCACGTTGCCATCGTTATCGAAATCCCCGAACGCGCAGCCGCGACTGGAGTGCCGTGCAATTATCCCAGGGCCGCATACCCCGCTCACATCCTGGAATTCGCCGTTCCCAAGATTTCGAAGCAAAACGCGCGGGTTCTTATATTTGAATTCCGCGAAGTACAATTCAACCTCGGGATACACGCTGCCGTTCACGAACAGCAGATCCAGAAAGCCGTCATTGTCGAAATCCGCAAAGCCCGCGCCCCAGCCCACGTAACGCGTGAATGCCCCTAAGCCCGCTTTCGACGTTATGTCTTCAAAGTGGCCCTTCCCCGAGTTCTTATAGAGGATCGGCGTATCGTCGGCGAAGTGCGTCTTGAAGATATCGAGGCGTCCGGAATTCGAAGCATCTCCAACGGCCACGCCCATCCCGGCTTGTTCGCGGCCATCCTCGTTATAGGCGACTCCCGCTTCCAGCGAGATGTCGGTAAACGTTCCGTCGTGGTTGTTCTTGTACAATATGCTCGGCGTGGAGTCACACGCCACAAAGATATCGGGCCAGCCATCATCGTCAAAGTCGGCCGCCACAGCCGTCATCGCATATCGGCGATCCACTTTGGCGATTCCCGAACTCTCGGACACATCGGTGAACGTGCCATTGCCATTGTTCCGGTAAAGAAAATTGTGCCCCGTCGGCAGCCCCTTCGGACCGCAATTCACCGCGATGCCCTTCCAGTTGCAATTCTCGCCCGCACCCGGCAGAGGAACTGTTTTCAGATCGAAATTCAGATAGGTGCCAACGAATAGATCCAGGAAACCATCGCGATTGTAATCCGTGAAAGTGCAGCCCGCGCCCCATTCCGGTTTGACATGCAGAAGCCCGGCTTCCTTCGTCACGTCCGTAAATGTGCCGTTGCCGTTGTTGCGGTAGAGAATGTTCTGTCCCCAGCAACTGACAAAAAGATCGTCGAAGCCGTCGTTGTTGTAATCGCCGATGCAGACACCCGAAGCCCACGCCGCGCGCTCTAACCCGGCTTTCCGCGTCACATCGGTGAAGGTTCCATCGCGATTGTTCTTGTACAACCGGTTGCTCGTGCTGGGAGCCGCTCCCACCAGCCGCGACCCGCCCGGCGCGAAGATGTCGATCCACCCGTCGTGATCGTAGTCGAAAAACGCGATTCCGCAGCCGTTGGTCTCAAGAATATACTTCTTCTTATCCGGATCGCCGTAGATAACAGGAGCCGTGAGTCCGGCCTTGGCTGCGACATCGGTAAACTGGAACGGAGCTTGCGCCGCTGGCGATCGCGGAAGAAGCCCAGCGGCTCCGAGTCCGAGCAGATCACGCCGCCTCACCGCAATCCTTTGCCTTCGACTGCTGTATAGATTCGGTTGGCCGCCAAGCCCGGGATTTTATCTACCTGGCCGCTCGGCCAGCGAATTTCAATATCGGCCGTCTCCGCTTTAGCCAGGCCGAAGTGAACGCGCAGATCGTCCTGGGAGAAATAACTGCCGCCGCTCCGCACCTCATCCAACTGCCTTCGTTTTCCCGTGACGCAGTACACCCGCGTGCCGATTGCGGAACGGTTCGATTTTGTGCCAATACACTTGATCTTGATCCAGCGATTCTGTGTCGTGCTGTCGCATCGCAACAGCTGCGGAACGTCGTTTACGCAGTTCACCACCACATCCAGATCGCCGTCGTTATCGAAATCGCCTTTTGCGCACCCGCGCCCCGACACTTTCTCCAGAATGCCCGGCCCGCCGGATTCCGAAATATCGAGAAATTTCCCGTTGCCCAGGTTCCGATAGAGAACCTTTCTCTGCCGGTAGCCGTACTCAATCGCCGTGTCGGCCACCTCGGGATAGACGTGGCCGTTGGTTAGCAGGATGTCCGGCCAAGCGTCGTTGTCGACATCGAGAAACATGGCGCCCCAGCCCAGGAAGCGCGTATTCCTGCCAAGACCCGCCTGGAAAGTCTCATCCTCGAAAAATCCATTTCCGAGGTTGCGATAGAGGCTTGAAGTATCGCCGGCGAAATTGGTCTTCACGATATCCAGATTGCCATCGCCATCGTAATCGGCGGTCGAGACGCCCATACCAGCCTGCGGTTTCCCGTCCGCCGAATACGCCGCGCCGGCTTCGATCGCGATATCCGTGAATGTGCCATCGCGGTTATTTCGGTACAACGCGGAATTGGTGGAGTCGTTGGCCACGTAGATGTCGGGCCATCCGTCATTATCGAAGTCCGCCACCAACACACCCAGCGCATAGGTGCCCGCGGTTTTCAGGATGCCCGACTTTTCGCTGACGTCCGTAAAGTTCCCTTGGCCGTCATTGTGAAGCAGAATATTTTTTCCGCCATCGAGGCCGGGCGGTCCGCAGGCAACCTTGAGCCCCTTGTACAGACACTTGCCGCCTTCCGGCACGGCAACCGTTTTCGGATCGAAGTCAATGTAGTTTCCAATGAAAATGTCGAGCCATCCGTCACGGTCATAATCGAGAAACGCGCATCCCGTGTTCCAGCGCTTCAGATTGGCCGGGGTCACGCGCGTGGTCTTGGAAACTCCGGTTTTTTCGGAAACATCGGTAAACGTCCCGTCTCCATTGTTGCGATAGAGAACGCAATCGCCCCAATACGTAACCAGGAGATCGTCCAGTCCATCGTTATCGTAATCGCCGATGCAACAGCCTTGTCCCCAGCCCGTGCGGGCCAGCCCCGATTTCAGGGTGACATCGGTGAACGTGCCATCGCGATTGTTCTTGTAGAGTCGGCTGACGGGCGCATCCGCCTTCGCCCAGTGGGCATCGAAGCGCGTACCGTTGACCAGAAAAATATCCAGCCAGCCATCGTGGTCATAGTCATAGAAGGCTACGCCGCAGCCCGTGGTTTCCAGAAGGAATCGGTTCTTGCTTTCGCGCCCGAATATGGTTTTGGAACGCAGTCCCGCTTCACGCGCGACGTTAACAAACTGCACGCCCAGAGGCTCGCCGGACAGCAACTGATCGAGCGTGAATACGGAAGCCGAGGCGCAGAGGGATTGAATCAGTCCGCGCCGCGTTAACTTCCGTGTCAATGCACATGGGCCTCCGGGCCCTTTCGGAAAGCGAACTTGTTGACGCGCATCGCAACCGCGGCCGCGCCCTCTTGAATGCTGTATGCCTGGTCCATTGGCGGACCCGGCAGTTGTTGCACTTCGCCCGTCGGCCAGCGAACTTCGATTTTTTCTACTGAAGTCGCCTGCGCCAACCCCACATGCAACTCGAGCGGCGAATCTCCGAAACTGGTGCCGGTATTCACCACCCGGAAAATACTTCGTTTGCCCGACGGCGTTATCACATCCACGCGAACACGCGCGCCGATGGCCGATCGATTCGACTTCATGCCGTTAAGCTTCAGACCCAGCCAGTGATTTCCGTGTCCCGGATTCTCCAGCAGCGCGCTGAGATACGTATCGCCCGGGAACGCGCCTCCTACTACTTCGAAGATATCCTGATCCCCGTCACGATCGAAATCCGCGAACGACACCGCGTGTCCCTTCTGTAACTGCCCAAAGCCGCCCGACACCGTCACGTCCTGAAAACGTTTCCCTTCCGCATTGCGGAACATCCGATTCGGCAGCAACGTCTGGTACTCCGGCGCGCCCGTTCCGAAGTAGCAATCGAGCCATCCGTCATTGTCGAGATCTCCAAATCCGGCGCCCATCGCGAGGATGACTCGATCAAGCCCCGCCTGTTGGGTCACGTCGCGAAATGTACCGTCACGATTGTTGTGATAAAGCCGCGGCACCTCGGCCTTGTTCGGCAAATTCATATGGAAGGCTGGGATGTCCGCAAGCGTTTGGGTATAGTAGCCGGTCACCAGCAGATCCAGCCAGCCGTCGTTATCGTAATCGAAAAACCACGTCGCGAAACTGTGAATGGGCTCTCGCACACCGGCGGCATCAGTCACATCGGTGAACTTCCAAACGCGTTTTGGATCGGGACCATCGTTGCGGAAGAGTTTGTTGGCGGCGCCTTTGCGCGAAATGTATAAGTCAGGACGGCCGTCGTTGTTGTAATCGCCCCACGCGACGCCCTTCACAAAGCCCATATCGGAAATGCCGGCTTGAACCGCGATATCGGTAAACGTGCCGTCCCGGTTATTTCGATACAACG
Source organism: Terriglobia bacterium (assembly GCA_025358575.1). Taxonomy (GTDB): domain Bacteria; phylum Acidobacteriota; class Terriglobia; order Bryobacterales; family Bryobacteraceae; genus JANYJA01. The sequence continues at coordinate 12,101 of JANYJA010000209.1, read as the reverse complement.
CGGACGGGTGATTCTCGCCCTTGGTGGATTCGTGGCCGATGAAAAGATCCAGCCAGCCATCGCCATCGAAGTCTGCCCAGGCGGCGGTCTGAGAGGGATGAAGCGACAGCAACCCCGCCTTCTCCGTGACATCGGAGAACATGATCTGCCCCGCCGCATTCGGCCCGTTATTCCGCAACAGCGAACATGGGTACTTGCCATGTGCACCCCACCAGCCGCCCCCTTCTAGCCCGGCCGCCATCGTCTGGTCGGCGAATGTGCCGTCGCCATTGTTGTGGAAATATCGCAATTGGTCGCGCGGGCCTGACGACGACACTACCAGGTCGAACAGCCCGTCGCCGTCGAAATCCTCCGCCACGCTGCCGCCCGCATGCCCTCGCACAGCTACCCCCGCGGATCCCCCTACATCCCTGAACGGCTTAATATCGAACTCGTTGGGGAGAATGGAGGCGGGAATCAGCCATTTCGCAGGCACGCCTTCCGGATGCTTTCCGAGCGCCATATACGCGATGTTGAGCAGCCAGCGCGAACCCAGATCCTTTCGGTCCTTTTCAAGCAGCTTCGTATACTCGGCTACAGCCGCTTCGGCCCCGCGTCCATCAACGTGCACGCCGCCGCCGCGAATGGGATAGACGCACGATTCCGCGTTGTGGTTCGTCAGACAGTTCTGCTGCTCACCGCTCCGAAGATACGCGATGGCCAGCATTTCCGACACTTCATGTTCGAAAGCAGGGCTCATCGAAGTTCCCGTCGATGCCATCCATGCACGCAGCTTTTCAAGTTCCGCCGAAGCGGCCGCGCTGTCCCCAGCTACCAGCAAGTGCTCCGCTAGATCGAGCCGGGCTTGTCGTTCCTTGTCGCGATCCAGCGGGCGCCGCAGCAGCTCGCGGTAATAGACCACGCGCTCGGCGGCTTTGCTCGGATCCGTTTTCCAATCCTGCTCGCGATAGAGCCGGTCGAGAAGCGCCGCCATTTTTCGGGTCCCCACGGAACGCGGTTCAGGATCGCCGACCAGCGGCAGGCAGGCCCAGGCTAGAATCAGCATGGCTAGCTCACGCCGCAATTTCAAAACTTCTTCCCTTCGAGACGGCGCTCCGCGCGCGCCAGATTATCCTTGGCAGCCTGGTTCGCCGGGTCCAGCTTCAGGACCTTTTCGAAAACCGGAATTGAACCCGCGGAATCGCCAGCCGAAGCGAGCGCCGCGCCCAAATTCGTCAGAAAGGCTGTGTTGTCGGGCTCCAGCTCAGCGGCCTTGCGGAAGTGCGGAATGCCTTCGGCGAAGTTCCCCGCGGCTGCCAGAAGGCGGCCCGCAAACTCGTGAGCGTCCGCATCGTCGGCGTTCACTGCCAGATGCAGTTGCAACTCGTTGAGCGCGGCCGCGCTCTGGCCCCGTGCCGCGAGCGTGCGCGCCAGATTGTAACGCGCATTCTGGTAGCTGGGATCGATCGCCAGCGCTTCCCGAAATTCCTTCGCCGCCTCATCCATTCGTTCCGTCGCGAACAAAGCCACCGCCAGATTGTTCCGTGCCATTGCGTTCGAAGGCTGAATCCGCGCAGCCTCGCGCAAATAAGGAAGCGCCTCGGCGGGCCGTTCCTGCGCTTGCAGAGCGGCACCCAGGTTGAATTCCGCGACGAAATCGTCCGGGTATTTCTCCAATCTGCGCCGCATTAGCGCTTGTTGCAGTACCAGCCGCGCATCGTCGTCCCCTTGCACCCGCGGGACGACTTGCAGCCACACGTGCCCCATCTCATCTTCGCTGCGGTTGCCTGTCCGAACACGCTTCGGTGGATTATTTGGGTTCCGCGCATTGTCGGCCGTGTTGTCGTATCCGATTCGCATCGCGACCGTGGTTCCGGCTGGCAGCGACACTGGCTCGCGATAAGTGTAGGTCGCCTGCCAGTTGATGTCCCAACGGTCGATCTTCAGCAGCGCCCGCCGCACTCCGCCCGGAAGTTCCGCCCATGCTTCCATCTGTTTTCCAAGGTAGTGCGCGTGTGGATAGATCGCCAGCAAATTGACGGCAATCGGGAGCTTCAGCCGGTCGGTCACCGTGAAGTTCCGGCTTCCCGGCGGGATATCGATGGCGCCATCGTGTTCAAGTTGCAGCAGCATCGGGTGCCGCCTGGGTGCCTCGTCGGCAAAATACAGGCCCAGTTCAGCTTCGATCGTCTCCGGCTTCCCTGAAGGTCGCAGATGCATATTCAAAATCAGGTCGGAATCCGGGCCGAGTCTCCACGCCATATCCTTCGGTTCTTGCTCGGCAGGAGCTCCGGGTTTCCAAAAAAGGAAATGTGAATCCGGGTCGAACTCGCCGGCAACTTCGGTTCCGACCTCCATGCCCGGGAACCCAGGCTGCCCATCCTGCCCGTCACGGCGGCGCAGCATGCGGGAGCGGTCGACAATCATGTTGGCATGATGCACAACCCGCTTGTTCCCTGGGCGCAATTCAAAAGCGCGTATATATTTCGTTTCTTTCAAGCCCACGGTCAATACGAAATTTCGGAATACGTCTCCGCCTCCCGCCGCAAGCTGATAAGGCTCATGCATTCGGACAATCGCATCGGGCTTGCCTAACTGCCACCCGCCGCTGAATCGGGGTGCTTGCGGCAGACCGGACAAGTCTCCTTTCGCCATCCCTTCGCGGACCCAACGGGATACCAGTTCAATCTGCGCATCGCTCAATCGCAGCGAACCGGCAAAGTCGCCGTGCCCTGGTTCGGGAAGCCACGGTGGCATGTACCGCTGTTCAGTCACGCGGACAATTTGCTTGCCGTGTTTAAATGCGTCTGAATAAGTGAGGAGCGAAAACGGGGAGGCTTCGCCGGGCTGGTGGCACGAGGAGCAGTAGTGCGACAGAATGGGGGCGATGTCCTTCGAAAAGGTGACGGTCTGGGCCAGAAGCGGAGTGCACGTCAGTAAGATTGCTCCCAGTGCTTTCATACTAAGTTGGATCGTAACACCGCCCGCTAAACCTATAACGAGAAAAGCCGGCAGAACTTTCGCTCTGCCGGCTTGGGTTAGGATATCTAAGCGGTTAGCTTAGAATCTGAGGGTTCCTGAGAACTGCAGCCGGCGCATGGTGCCGCCGGGAGCAAGTCCCGTGATTTGACCCACGTTCGGGCTCTGAACGTCGCTGTTCGGCGACCCAAGGTTGGTGTGGTTGAAGACGTTTTCCGCATCGGTTCGCAGGACAAAAGACAACCGTTCCGTCATTTGGAAAGTCTTGGCAAGAGTTAGATCCTGCTGAATGAAATGCGGTCCGAAGAGCGTGTTGATCGGATAGTTCCCGAACGTGTTGGCGCTCGGAATCAAAAACAGGCCACCAGTTCCGCCCACGAAAAATTGGCTGCGGTCGCCCTTTGCACCCTTGTAAGGATCGCCGGAGCCCTTGTTCGGACGGTTGGATGGGCCTTGGTTCGGCTGTCCGCCTTGAGCGCCGTAGTTCTCCAGAGATGGCGAGAAGGGGAAGCCGCTGTAGTAGGTGGTGATGCCGCTGACGGTCCATCCGCCAGCCGCCAAGTCCGCAACCCTGTTGAGTTGCGATCCGTATTTTCTCCCGCGACCGAATGGAACATCGTAGGTCTGCGCTAGGATCCAGGACTGCCTGGGCAGCGTATTGCTATAGCCCTGGCCGCCCTTCCGGTCATAGAGGAAGTAGTAGTTCGAGTCATAGCCCCATCCATCGCCGAACTGGCGCTGATAGGTATAGCTCCCCTGCAGGGTCCAACCTTGCAGAGCATTCACTTTGAAAGTGCCTTGGAACGAATTGTAATGTTCGTTGGCACAGTCGCAATAATATGAAAGGTCGTTTGTCCAGCCAAACTTACTGTAGTAAGGCCGGTTCAAGTTGGTGTTACTTGCGCCGGGCACATATCGTGCTTCATTTGGATTGATGGTGTTGCTGTTGCCCATAAACCCGTGCCTGTTGGAATTGCCGACGTAAGAGGCAGTGAACGCCACGCGACTGGTGAGCTGGCGTTGGATCGCCAGGTTGTATTGGTACACCTGCGGCAGCGTAACCGTCGCGGGGCGAAACTTTGGATTAATTCCGGCGGGAAGCGGGAACGTTCCGTTCGCGCTAACCACGACGGGAGCCAGAGTTGGCGGACCATTCGCGAGGGTGAACACAGACGTAAAACCATTGCTGGGCTGGACACTCTGATTTGAGAGTGTCGGCGGATTCTGGCTTACGTTATGCCCGAAGCTCGAACCGAAAACTCCCAGATCATAACCTATTCCAAATCCTCCCCGCACCACCGTCTTCGGATTGAGTTCGTATGCGAAACCCAACCGAGGCGCGAAGTCATGCCAGTTCATGGTCTGGATACCATGCGAAGACACGCCGCCTACGCCGAAGACATACATCAGTCCGTTGTTCAAATTCAGCGTTGCGCCATTCCCCGGTTTGTTGACGCTTTCAGGGAAGACCATTTCCCAGCGCAATCCCAAAGTAAGAGTCAGCTTCGGAGTGGGACGCCATTCGTCCTGGCCGTACCAAAAGAAGCGTTTCTGCCGCTCCGCCGCATTGGTGCTGGTGCTGACGTAACGGCCGAAGTTCGTGACTTGGCCTAATTCGAAAGTCGCGAGACCTATGCCCGGCGATTGGTTCTGGCCGACTTGTGCCACCCCACCCGTGACGCCGCCGTTAAAGGTGAGTTCACCGGCGCGATGGCTATCGCTCGGCACTCTTAGGTTCAACGCATAACGCAGGTCCGCACCCATCTTGAAGGTGTGCCGCCCATGCGTTTTGGTCAGATTATCGACGAACTGAAATTGTGATTCAGTCTGCGTCAAAGGGCAGTTACACTGGTTGGCTCCCAGCGAATAACCGAGGTGAAACTCATCGTTCGGCGAAGCGATATTGAAATACGGCAAGCCTGAGGTGTAGGTTTTGTCGAGGTTCAGCCCCGGAATCCCGGCATCGGCGGCGGGTTGCGTGCCGAAACCGTTCGGAACGTCGAACACGTGATAGCGCATCCAGCCGAAGCGGAATTCGTTGATCAGAGTCGGGCTGATGGTATTGGTCCAGCCGAGCGCGATGCTCTGGTTGGAAGCTACCGAATTGCCCGCGTAATTGCCGAAGGCCGGTCCGCCAGCGACCAAACCAAACGCACCTGGAGCGCTTTCGGTGAAGCCCTGATAGCTGTAACGTCCGAAGATGGTGTTTTTGGAGTTGATGTAGTAATCTTCCCGCGTATTGTAGGCGTTGCCCGTGATCGCGACGGCGCCATTAGCTGCATAATTGTTCACGAAGGGCGCCCCAGCAATCTGCTGCGTATTCGGAAGCGGAAAGTATGCCAGAAGCTTCTGCGCCTGAGGCGAAAGCTGACTGGATGGAATTATGTTGTTCGGGTACGGGGTGCGGCCTACGCCGGTCGTCTGGTCGCCCGTGGAAGGATCGTAGATCTGGTAGTTCTTGTTGTAAGCCAGCCAGTCGCTAAAATTACCCGTGCGGTTCAACGCGGTCGGAACGCTGGTGACAAGCGACGCTCCCTGCGACTGCCGGTTGATCTGCGTATCGCCAAAAAAGAACAGCTTGTCTTTAATAATGCGTCCACCAGCCGATCCGCCAAATTGATTCTGCCGGTACGTCGCTGAAGGAAGCCCGGAAAACGGATTAGCCGCGAAGGTTTTGAATCCCGGAGTGTTGAGCTGCAGGTATTCGAAGAGATCCCCGTGAAATCCGTTGGTGCCGGATTTTGTGGAGTACGAAGCCATGCCGCCGCCCACATAAGAGAATTCCGCGTCGAAGTTTTGCAGCGACTGTTTCACCTCGGCGATTGAATCGAACGTCGGGTTGATGACGATGATCCCGAGAATCGGATCCTGATTCGTCGTCCCGTCCAGTTCGTATCCCATGGAGTCGAACAACTGACCGTTCACCACCATCTGAACGCTCGCCTGCGGATTTTCGTCCGAAGCATGCTGCCAGCCCAGTTTTGCGGAACCTGGCTGCAACAGTTCCATCGATTGCAGATTGCGTCCGATGTTGGGCAGATCGTTGATCTGTTTGGACGTAAAAGTCTGCGCCACGTCGGCGCGGTCGGACTGGAGCAGTGGCGCCGCCGCCGATACCTCGACCTCCGTGCTCACGTCACCGACTCGCAACGTTGCGTCGTACTGCGCCGCTTCGTCCACGTGAACTTCCATATTCCCCGATGCAACTCGTGAAAAACCGGGTGCCTCGATCACAACCGTGTATGTGTCTGGAATCAACTGGCGTTTTGCGTAGTTCCCTGAATCGTCCGTCGTCACCTCGAAGGTGGCGCCTTTGTTGACGTCTGTTACCGTTACCTTTGCATTGGCTATCGCGGACCCTGCCGGATCCGTTACAGTGCCGTGAATACTGCCAAAAACTTGCTGCGCATAAATGCTCGTGCTGCCGAAGCTCAGCGCGAACGCTCCTACGACCAGGAGCATGCGGCGACGTTGCCTACACATGACTGTTCTCCTCTTCCCCTTGAATTTTGCTAACCCCATGCTCGTGAGACCAAGCTGGTACGTTGGCTTCCCGAGCAAATACTTGTCCTGCCGACTATATAACCAATTCATACTACCTGTCAATACTGATTTGTGTTTTTGAAGTAAGCAGGGATTCTGGAACGGATCACGAAAGCTCGCGTTAGACTATTACGTGCAGCGCGTTCCGGACAACCACTAGTAATTGCTGTGCCGTGTAAGGTTTTTGCAAAACCGCGAAGACTTTGGCGCCGTCTAGGCTTTCTTCCGCGCGGCTGGAATCGTAACCTGTTGAAAGAATCACGGGGAGCGAAGGCGATAGTTTGCGCAGCGCAACCAGCGTCTCTTTACCGCCCATGTCAGGCATTGTCAGGTCGAGTACCACGGCCGAAACCGCCATTCCGGGCCGCTTGAGGATCTCTATCGCGGCCCTGCCGGTGCCCGCGACCAGAGCACGGTACCCATGCGATTCCAGAATCGCGCTGGCCATGGACGCTACAGCCTCCTCGTCATCCACCACCAGAATTGTCCCTTTACCGTGAAGGTCGCCCAGCGCGGTTACGTTCTTGATGTCCTCCTGGATTCGCCGAATGGCGGGCAGGAAAACTTGGAAAGTGGTCCCGCGGCCCGGTTGGCTGTCTACGGCGAGCGCACCGCCGTGGCTTCTCACAATCCCCTGCACGGCTGCCAGACCCAGGCCCCGGCCCGTAAACTTAGTGGTGAAGAAGGGATCGAAGATTCTGGAAAGGACGGACTCATCCATGCCGGAACCGGAATCGCGCACCTCGAGCATCACAAATGGACCGGGTTTCAAACCCTCGGTCGCGACGCGGACGTGGTACTGGGCCGGATCGAATTGCACCAACGCAGTGGAGATATGAAGAAAGCCCAGGCGGCCCTCTTCAACCGATTCGGCGCCGTTGATGACCAAGTTCATAATCACCTGCTGAAGTTGACTAACATCGGCTTCGACGGCAGGCAAACCTTGGGCCAGTTTCATATCGACCTTAACAGTCTTGGGAATGGACGTTAGCACCAGAGCGCTGATATCGCGCACCAGCTCGGAGAAATCGACCGCCCGGACTACGTAGCGGCCTTTGCCCGCGTAAGCCAGCATCTGGCTGGTCAGTTCCGCCGCGCGCTGGCTGGCCCGCACCACTTCCTGCAAGGCGTTTTGATAAAGAACCGGCCCGGTGCTTTCAAGCAGCGCCAAGCTGGCGTTGCCCAAAATTCCGGCCAGAAGGTTATTGAAATCGTGAGCGATCCCACCCGCCAGAATGCCCAGGCTTTCCAGTTTGGCGGTCTGCTGAAGTTGTTGTTCAAACTGCCGCCGCTGCGTAATGTCGCGGACGTTGAACTGGATCACTTGCCGTTCGCCTTCGCGATAGAGGTTGGCCAGAATCTCGATTGAGCGGCTGGCCCCCTCGACGTTATACTCCGCTTCATAGCGGACCATTTCATTGCCACGGAGCCGTTCCAGAATCAGTTCCCCATCGGCTTCACCGGCCGCCAGCGGCGGCACCTCCCAGAAGCGACGTCCGACCATCTCCTCACGGTCGCGGCCCAGCAGAAAAATGGCCCGCGGATTCACGTCGGTGACGATGCCGTTCACCGCCTCAATCATGACAATGGCATCCTTGGCGGTTTCAAAGAGGCGGCGGTACCGGGCTTCGGCGGCGAGCTTACGGTCTGTGATGTCTTGAACGGCCAGCAGGATGGATCTCCCGGCCGTATCGAAGCCAATGCGGCGGGCGCTTAGCGACAAGGTGCGCCGGGGACCGGCGGTGGCGCTCTGCTCCATCTCCACATCGGGAGGCTGGGCCACTCCCGCCAGAACTCCATCCAGCAATCCATGTACCTGAGGGGCATCCCACCTGCCGTTGCCGAGTTCGTAAATGGGGTTGCCCGCGCACTCTTCCTGCGTGGTGCCGAAGGTGGAGCAAAAGGACTGGTTCACCGTCAGCACCAGCAAAGCGGAATCGAGCACGGCCAGCGATTCGCTAACCGTGCCGACAATGGCATCGGCATAGTCGCGGGCTTTTTCCACCTGCTGCATGGTGCGCTTCAAAATATCGATATCGAACAACTGAAGCACTACGCCGCCGATGCGCTTGTCGGTGGTGCGGTATGGTTGCACGCGCAGGGAATACCAGTGCCCTTCCGAATCGCTGACCTCCTGGGTGAAAGCTTCGCCGGAAGCGATGACGCCCTGCAATGCTTCCTTCAAATTCGGCACGGTCACGGAGGCGCGCAGATCCGTGATGGGACGCCCCACATCGCTCGGAATCAGATTGAAAAGCTTCTCACAAACGGGCGTGTAACGTCTCACGCGGAGATCTCGGTCCAACATGAGGATGGCCACCTGAAGGCTGCTGAGCAGATTCACCAGATCGGCGTTGACTATCCCCAGCTCGCCATTGCGGCTTTGCATCTCCTCATTGGTGGTGGCCAGTTCTTCGTTCGAGGATTGCAATTCCTCCTTGGCCGTCTGCAACTCTTCATTGGTGCTTTGGAGCTCTTCGTTGGAAGATTGGGCCTCTTCGTTGGCTGCGCGCAAATCTTCCACTAGACGCTGCAGATAAGCCCGCGTAGAGGCGAGATCGAGCGCCAGATCGCCGGCGGAACGGCCCTGCTCCTCGCCGCTGGATTTATTTGTCTCCGCCACACTTTCGCGCCGTTCACGGTGCGGCGCTTCTTCCAGAATGACCAGGTAATGCCAGCCCAGGCGCGGTTCCGCCACCGGCAGGACAATAATCTCTACGTCCCGGTCCTGCGCCGGCTTAAAGTGCCGCCGGGCGACCGCGCCGCCGGCCATGGCTTCCGCGAGCGGAGGATTCAGGGCCTCGAGGAACTCTGGCCGCAGCAGACCGGTGAGATCTGAATGCGCCGTTTTTGGAGTCTCCATGAGCAGGTATTCCCCCACGTTCCCGCGAAACTTTATGACGTGGCGTTCCGAATCCAGCAGAAAACCGGCCGGGGCATATTCCTGCGCCAGCAAGTGGTCGGTCATGCGGTCAAGCGCGCTGCTCTCCAAGGCACGCGGCAATTGCGGCGGCCGGGCGAGCAACGGCAGACGAAGCGTTGCAGCCGGCAAGTTCGGCAAACGAGGCGGCGCGATTTCCAAGTCGCGCCGGTAGAGCTTGCTGGTTGCGTCCACGGGTAGAAAGTGAGTTGAGAGCGAACTGATCGATTCCGAATTTCCCAGCAGCAGGAACCCGCCCGGTTTGAGCGCGTAATCGAAGATGGCGATCACCCGGCGCTGCAGAACGGCGTCGAGATAGATCAGAAGATTGCGGCAACTGATCAAGTCCATTTTAGCGAGCGGTGGGTCGCGGGTGACATCCTGACGAGAAAAAATACACATCTCGCGGATGCGCCGCGCGATCTGGAAGCCGCCTTCAGTTCGCACGAAGAAACGCTCTAGACGCTCCGGGGCGATGGAAGTGGAAATGCCTCCAGGATACTTACCCTGGCGGGCGGCTTCTATCGCGCCATCGCTGATGTCCGTACCGAAGATCTGGACTTCCGAACCGCGGCCGGCTTTCTCCATGGCCTCAGACAAAGCGATTGGCTATCGAATAAACTTCCTTACCAGTGGAGCAACCCGGAACCCATACCCGAATGGGGTCGCCGCTATGACGGCCGGTAAGCATCGCCGGCAGGGCGTTTTCGATGAGGGAGGCAAACGTGGAAGGATCGCGGAAGAACTCCGTAACCGTGATCAACAGGTTGCCAAAGAGCTCGTGCGCTTCCTGAGGGCTCTGTTCCAGCAGCTTCAGATATTCTTCCGGCGTATTCAAACGTTGCAGTGCCATGCGGCGCGCCAGCCGCCGCTCGACGGTGCTCGCTTTATAGTGGGTGAAATCCACGCCACAGCGCTCATGGACGACTGCAAGAATGCTCTTCAGCACCGCCGCGTTCTTGAAAACCACCGCGGGATCGGCGGGGACGGCCTCGATATGGTTCGCGAGCGCGGCCAGTTCGCCCGCCATCTCTTCCGGGTTCAATACAAAATCGACCACGCCCGTGGCCACGGCGTTGCGGGGCATGCTTCGGTTGTTTGGCGGTATCGCCCTGCGCGAAAGTAATGCCGCCTTCGCTCTTGATAGCTTCAAGCCCGAGAGTTCCGTCCGAACCGCCTCCGGAAAGAACCACCCCGACAGAACGATTGCCCAGATATTCCGCCAGCGAACACATAAAATGATCGATGGGAAGATGGCGCGCGCGATCTTTATCGCGCGGGGAGAGCAGCAGTTTGCAGTCCTTGATAGTCATCAAGGTATTGGGAGGGATTACATATAGGTGACCGGCCTCTATTTCCAGCCCCTCGGTGGCCTGCATGACGCGCATTTGAGTGGAGCCGGCCAGAATGTGGACCAGCCCGCTTTCGTGATTTGGATCCAGATGCTGGATCAGCACCAGGGCCATGTTTAAGTTGGGCGGCAAATGCTTCAACAGATCGAGGACCGCTTCCAGACCGCCGGCTGAGGCTCCGACGGCAACCACCGAACAGGTTAGCTGTGGGGCGTCCGCCGCGAAAAGCGCGGCTTTAATTTCGGAGGGCATTTGTTATTCATGGACCTTGCGACTAGTGTACGCCCTATTTCGTAAGTGTCACGATTGCGTTTTTATGGGTCAACCCACTTTAGAAATGTCCCCTGACTTCTCTCATTAGAAGTGTCCCTGTGTTTTTATTGCTTCCCGCTGCTTGGCGCGGGCTCGGCTGGAGCGGAGCCCTGCGAGCGTCTCGCCGTGCTTACGGGCCTTCGGCGCAGTCCGTTGGTCGGTAGTTAACCGGCTATCGTCGAGCTACTTAGGAGTGTTGATGCAGCGGACGCTGTTGCGGGGCTATTTCTTGCGCCGCAGCGCGTCGGCTTGTTCGGATTCCTTGTTCCGCTTGATCCGGGCACCCTCGGCAAAGGCTTGTTTGCTGCCCTCCAAATCACCCTGCGCGCGCAGAATCTGTCCTATCATATTCCGCGGGCCGGGGTCATCCGGCAGCAGGCGGGCGGCTTCGCGCAAAGCTTTCAGCGCCTCGTCCGGATCGCCCTTTTGCTTAAGCGCCGAACCCAGCAGATAGTGAGCTTGCCCGTACTCGGGCCGCTGCGTGACGGCGATCCGCGTCTGCCTGGCTGTTTCCTCAAAATCGCCCAGTTGCCACGACGTCATCCCGAGCGTGTAGTGCGCTTCGGGCAAATCATTATTCAGCCGGATGGCTTCGAGGAATTCCTTTTTGGCACCCTCCAGATTGTCTTGCTGCTTCAGCGCCAGTCCGAGGTTATAGTGCCCCACTGCCGACCCTGGCTCGCCTTTCACCGCCAAACGCAACTGCTCTTCGGCTTTGTGATATTCACCCGTTTGCAGATATGTGAATCCAATATTGATCCTGGCCGCCGTGTTATCGCGGTCCAGTTCAAGAACTTTGCGGAACTGCTCCAAAGCCTTCGCCGGTTCCCGAAGTTGCACGAGCATGAAGCCATAGCTATTGCGCTCGGTGAGATCGTTCGGGGTCAGCGTAACGGCTTTCGCATAGGCATCGCGAGCTTCCTGCAAAGCCCCTGCTTGTTGCAGCGAAACCCCTAGCGAGTTCCAGGCCGAGGCGTTACCCGGCTCCAGGCGAGTCGCGGCCTTCAGTTCAGATA
>JANYJA010000185.1 GCA_025358575.1 Terriglobia bacterium | reverse complement strand
CATCATTTCGCGCTGGGAAAGCGCGCCTGTCACCTCTAAAAGCCGGTCGGCAAGCGTGGATTTACCGTGGTCGATATGGGCAATAATCGAGAAATTGCGGATGAATTCGCGGTCCATGCGGTATGATGAGGCTCTGAAACCCAAGTATCCCATATGTCATTGAGCCACATTCACTTTCACGTCGACGATGACGGCATAGCGCTGCTCACAATTAATCGTCCGGAGAAGCTGAATGCGCTAAATCATGCGGTGATTGAGGACCTTCGCCAATGCTTTGGACGCGTCCAAGGTGAGACTTTAATTCGGGCGGTAATCCTGACCGGGGCAGGGGAGCGGGCGTTCGTTGCCGGCGCGGACATTTCGGAACTGGCTGACGCTACAGCAATCCAAGCAGAAGTGCTCTCAGCCAGGGGTCAAAGCGTTTTTCGAATGCTGGAAACAATGCGCAAGCCCTCCGTCGCCGCCATTAACGGGTATGCGATGGGTGGCGGTCTCGAACTCGCCATGTGTTGCACCGTGCGCATCGCCGTTCCCGAAGCGCGGCTAGGGCAGCCGGAAGTCAAACTCGGTATCGTGCCGGGTTACGGCGGAACGCAGCGTTTGCCCCGCCTCATCGGGAAAGGCCGCGCGCTCGATATGCTGCTGACCGGAGATCCCATAGACGCCGCTGAAGCCCAACGCATTGGACTTGTGTCCTATTTAAAACCACGGGCGGAATTGCTTTCGTTCAGCCGTAGTTGGTTAGATAAGGTGCTGGCCAACGGGCCGCTCGCCATCGGACTTGTTATGCAAGCGGTGGAGTCTGGTCTGGATGGAGGCATTGCGGCTGGTTTGCAATTTGAGGCGGCCGGCTTCGGCCTCACCGCCGCGAGCGACGATTGCCGGGAAGGCACGCGCGCCTTCCTCGAAAAGCGTAAGCCGGTGTTCGCCGGCCGTTAGAATAATGCCCCAGAAAACTTTAGAAGGAAGTCTTTCCGCTGCCGGGTTGAAGTTCGCTCTCGTCGTCGGCCGGTTCAACAGCTTTATCACCGACCGCCTGCTGGCCGGTGCACTCGACGCGCTCAATCGCTCCGGCGCGGCGGATGACAATATCGAAATCGTGCGCGTCCCTGGCGCCTGGGAACTCCCTGTAATCGCGCGAGCCCTCGCTCTGCAGAAGAGGCACGATGCCCTGATTTGCCTGGGTGCGGTGATTCGCGGCGATACTCCGCACTTCGATTATGTGGCGGGCGAAAGCGCGAGCGGCTTGGCGCGCGTTGCAGCCGAGACTGGAATGCCGGTCGCGTTTGGCGTCTTGACGACCAATAGTGTGGAGCAAGCAGTCGATCGCGCCGGTGCGAAAAGCGGCAACAAAGGATTCGAGGCGGCGATGACCGCAATTGAAATGGCCAACCTGCTGCGGAAGTTGCAGCTGGGCGCTTAGAATGTCGTCCCGCCACCGCGCCCGCGAAGGAGCATTGCAAATCCTGTACCTCTGGGATATGCGCAAACAGCCTGTTTCCGAGGCGATCGATTCCTTTTACGGGTCTCTATCGTCCGAGGATTGCGCTCCGCAACCGCAGCGAGATCCATTTGTGGAACAGTTGGTGCGCGGGACCGTAAATGAGATCGCCACGACGGATGAGCGAATTACTCGCCACGCCGAACACTGGCGTATCGAGCGCATGCCGACGGTCGATCGCAACATACTGCGGCTAGCGGTCTATGAAATGCTTAACACCGATACGCCTGCTCCGGTGTTGATCGACGAGGCTTTGGAATTGGCGCGCCGCTTCTCCGGCGAGGAATCGGTCCACTTCGTCAATGGCGTGCTTGATGCCGTCCGACGCGAGCTGAAAGACCCCGCCAAATCCGCGCCGTTTGGGTCATAAAACGCTAGGGTGTATACTAGTCAAGCCTTTGCGGGTTGTGACTTTGCCCGTGGCGGAACTGAGGACGTAACCACGCATGCGTGTGCACTTGATAAACCCCAGTGAAGTGTCGTTTGGAATCGGCGTAATCACGCCGCGTTGGCTATATGTGCTGGCAGCCGCGACGCCGCTTCAGTATGGCGAGCCGAATGTCGTTGACGAAACTCTAGAGCCTTTTGATGGCAGTGTGATTCAATCTGGCGATGTTGTCGGAATTGGAATCCACACGGGCAATGCGTACCGCGGGCTCGAAGTGGGCCGCGCGGCCCGCGAACGCGGAGCCTGGGTGGTTTACGGCGGAATCCACGCGACCCTTTATCCGGACGAAGCTCACGAACTCGGCGCCGCGCATTCTGTTGTGAAGGGAGACGGCGACGATGTCTGGAAAATTGTCATCGCCGATTGCGTCAAGGGAACGCCAGAGCGCATCTATGACGGAGGCCGCGTTTCCGCCGACCGGTTTTTGCCTGCGCGATGGGATCTGGTTCCTTCCAAACGCTACATGTGGGCCTCGGTGCAAACTGTCCGCGGCTGTCCCAAGCACTGTTCATTTTGTTCCGTCTGGCGCACCGATGGTCAGCGTCCTCGCCAGCGCTCCACCGACACCGTCATCCAAGAGATTGTTCAACTGCGGCAATTAGGCTACCGGTTCATTGCGCTCGCCGACGACAATTTCTACCCGGTAACGCTTGCAGATATGGAGCTGGCCGAGCGCCAGCGGAACCAGGGTCGCCTTGCCGAACTTCAGGCCACCCGCGCTGAACGTTTCGAACTGATGGAGCGGATGGCCGGGCTGCCAAGCGACATGATCTTTTTCACACAGATCACCATGGAAGCGGCCGAAGATCCGGATTTTCTCGATGCCATGCGAAAGGCCAATATCAAGGGTGCATTGGTGGGTGTGGAATCCGTTACGGCGGAAGGCCTGAAGTCCGTTTTTAAGGATTTCAACTGCGTCGGTGATGAGCTGGCTGAACGCCTCGGCAAGTTTAAGCGCCACGGTGTGCACGTGCTTGGATCATTTATCTTCGGTCTCTCGACCGATCGCCAGGACAGTTTCGATGCGACTGCCGCACTTGCTAAACAAGCTGATATCACCTTCGCTCAATTCGTGACCATGACACCCTTCCCCGGCACGGTTGACTTCCAAAACTGGGAGAAAGGCCTGGGCGAAAATGCGGATAAAGTTAATGGCATTCCGATCAATCGTTATTGGCTCCTGCCCGTTTCGCAACGTCCCAAGCTGTTCATCCCACATCCCACCATGTCCGCTGAAGAGATTCGCGTACGAACGCAGACAGTTTGGGACAGATTCTACAGTTTCCCGGAAATCTGGAAGCGATCGAGTTGCGTGAAGTCGTTGAAGGCGCGGCTAGCCTTCCTCTTTGTATCCAAGCTTTATCGGCAGATGTACGCCAACACCGGCATCGCCACCGACAGCGCCCGGCGGAGCAACGCCAATCGATGGGCGCGGTTGCTGGCGATCCCTTGTCTGAGACTGTTCCAAGCCAAACCGATGCCCGAGTTAGTGAGTCCAGTCAGCGCTCCATCGCCGTTGACGGTCCTTCAGTAACCCTGGCTCGAGTGATAACATAGCGAGCAGTCCGATCCCCGGAGGGATTTCTAATGCATCGCCGAACATTCCTGCAAGTGTCTTCCAGCGCGTTAGGCGTCTCGCTGACCGCGCTGGGCGATGAGCTCATGCCGATGGCAACGCTCGGCAAGTCCGGGCTGCGCGTTTCGCGCCTCACCGTCGGCGGTTACCACATGCGTGTGCGCGGCGAAGAGGGCGGCATCAAGATCATCCATCGCGCCATGGATCTCGGCGTGAACTTCTTCGACAGTGCGCATAAGTATCACGACGGCGCCAGTGATCAGACCTACGGCAAAGCGCTCGGCGGCGGGCGCCGGCAGAAGGTTCTGCTAATGACCAAGGCAGAAATTCGCACTCGCGATGGGGCCATGAAAGAACTGGAAGAGAGCCTCACGCGGATGCGGACAGACTATCTCGATCTGTGGCAGTGCCACGAGGTGAGCACGCACGCCGAAGTCGACCAGATCTTCGGCCCGGGAGGTTCGCTTGAAGCTTTTGTGGCCGCGAAGAAACAGGGCAAAGTGCGGCATATCGGATTCACCGGCCACCACGACCCCACGGTCCACCAGCGCCTTTTGGATGGCTATGACGGTTGGGAGACGGTGCAACATCCCGTCAACCTAATTGACCCGCATTATCTGAGTTTCATCAACTCAGTGCTACCCAACATTCGCAAGAAAGGCCTGGGGCTGCTCGCCATGAAGAGCAACGCCATGGGCGGAATTACGAACAACCGTATCGCGTCGATTCCCGAGTGCCTGCGGTTCACCTGGAGTCACGACATCGATACACTGGTCTCCGGCGTCGAGACCGTCGAACAGCTCGAACAGAACGTGCTCGCCTGCAAGACATTCAAGAAAATGTCCGAGCAGGAGCAGATCTCTCTGTTAGCTCGCACCAAAATCGGTCCGGTCGGGTCGAAAGTAGAGAACTACAAGAAGAGCGAGAACGGGGCCGGACTGCGGCATCGTGACGGCGATAGCGGCTAGATTCTTCAGCGCACTCATCGTGTTCGATAGAATATCCAAGTCACCATGAATGCGCTCCTGCTCACTGAATACAAGAAGCTCGAGTTTGTCGATTTTCCCGAACCGAAGATTGGTCCCGACGACGTCCTGGTTCGCGTGCGGGCGTGCGGCATCTGCGGCAGCGATGTCCACGGTTTCGACGGCTCGTCCGGACGCCGCAATCCGCCGCTCATTATGGGTCACGAGGCGGCGGGCGAAGTCGCCAAACTCGGCGCTAACGTCACCGACTTCAAGCCTGGCGATCGCGTGACGTTCGATTCCACGGTCTACTGCGGCAAGTGCGCGTTCTGTGTGCGCGGCGACGTGAACCTCTGCGATAATCGCGAAGTCGTCGGCGTCGCCCCCAAGGAATTCAAGCGTCATGGAGCATTCGCCGAGTACGTTTCGGTTCCGCGCCGCATCATGTACAAATTGCCGGACAGCTTTCCGTTCGAGCAGGCTGCACTGATTGAAGCTGTGTCGATCGGCGTTCATGCCGTCTCCATCACGCCCGTGAAACTCGGAGACACGGCCGTCGTCATCGGGGCCGGAATGATCGGCCTCGTCACTTTGCAAGCCGCGAAGGCGGCCGGCTGCGCGCGCGTCATAGTGGTCGATATGGAGGATTCAAAAATCGCCGCCGCTAAGGCTATGGGCGCGACCGACGGCATCAATCCGAAGAACGACAACGTCCCCGACACAGTGCGCGCACTGACCGGCGGGCGCGGCGCCGATATCGCATTCGAATGCGTTGGCTATGCTGCCCCCGTCTTAAGTGCCATTCAATCGGTGCGAAAAGGTGGCACAGTGACACTGGTCGGCAACCTCCAGCCTAACGTCGAAATTCCGCTGCAATATGTGGTCACGCGGGAGATCCGCCTGCAAGGTTCCTGCGCCTCGAATGGGGAGTATCCCGAGTGCATCGATCTGATGGCGCGCGGCATTATTAAAGTCGCGCCGCTCATCTCCGCCGTTGCGCCGCTGTCCGAAGGCGCGATGTGGTTCGACCGTCTTTACAGTCACGAACCCAATCTGATGAAGGTGGTGCTGTGCCCGTAAGTAATATCTTCGATCTCACCGGCAAAGTCGCGCTCGTCACCGGAACCAGTCGCGGACTGGGCCAGTACATGGGCCGCGCTCTTGCCCGTGCCGGAGCAGACCTCATCATCACAAGCCGCAAGCCGGCCGATCTCGAACCCTTTCGCGCCGAGGTCGAATCGGTTGGCCGCAAAGCCTTTCCGATCGAACTCGATGTCCGCGACTATGACAGTATCCAGCGCGCTGTGAGCGCAGCGGTGCAGCACTACGGCAAGATCGATATTCTGGTTAATAACGCGGGCCTCAACGTTCGCAAGCCTGCCGTCGATATCACTTGGGACGATTGGAACCTCGTGCTCGAAACCAATCTTCGCGGAGAGTTTTTCGTCGCCCAAGCCGTCGCGCGCGATTCCATGATCCCGCGCAAATTCGGCCGCATCATCAACATCGGCTCGGTCACGAGCGTCTTCGGATACGCTGGATTGACGCCGTATTCGGCGAGCCGCGGCGGCGTAAAACAGATGACTATGAGCCTTGCCGACGATTGGGGCAAGCACGGCATTACAGTCAATTGCCTCGCGCCCGGCTGGTTCAAGACCGCACAGAACGCCAGTCTCTACGAGAACAAGGAGTGGCTCGAATACATCATCGACCGCATTCCGGCGCGGCGTCCCGGCGCGCCGCAGGATCTCGATGGCGCAGTGGTGTTTCTTGCGTCCGATGCTAGCGAGTACGTCACTGGGCAGACGCTGCTGGTCGATGGCGGCATTACAACCGGTGCTACCCGCGCGACCGTTGCAGCGAAAGCATCATGACGACCATTGGATTTTCGCTGCTGCTCGCGGTCGCGGCACACGCAGCCCCGATGCCCCCAGTTTCGCTCTGGCCCACAATCGCTCCGGGCGAGAAGGGGACGCTCGGTCCCGAGCACGACACCACCACAGCGAAAGACGCGCTCGTCGCGGGCAAAGCGGTCGTGCGCATCACCGATGTCACGATACCAACGCTTACGGTTTATCGGCCAAAGAAGGCAAACGGCGCCGCCGTTCTCGTGTTTCCAGGCGGCGGTTTTAGCATCCTTGCGCTCGATCTCGAAGGCACTGAAGTCTGCGATTGGCTTAACTCGATCGGAGTGACCGCGGTGCTCGTGAAATATCGAGTGCCAGTGCGCGACGGCTTGCCGCGTTACTTGCCTCCTCTCCAAGACGCACAGCGCGCTCTCGGAATCGTGCGCGCGCACGCCGCCGAGTGGGGCATTGATGGCGCCCGCGTTGGCGTCCTAGGATTTTCAGCCGGCGCGCATCTTTCAGCCGTGCTCAGCACGAATTACGACAAACGGGTTTACGATCGCGTGGATGCCAGCGACGATCTCAGTTGCCGTCCCGATTTCGCCGTACTGATTTATCCGGGCGGCTTGCTCCCTGCTAAGTCCGACACCATGTCGCCGGAAATTCAGGTCACCGACGCCACACCGCCGACGTTTATCGCTCAGACCGAGGACGACGGCGTGCGAGTAGAAAACAGCCTCGCTTATTACGTTGCGCTCAAAGCTTCAAAAGTTCCCGTCGAGATGCATCTGTACCCGTCCGGTGGACACGGCTACGGTCTCCGCCCATCGAAGCACGGAGTTACGACGTGGCCCGCGCGTGCCGACGACTGGATGCATGCTTTAGGGATGCTCCACTAGAAATTGCGGATCAGTACCACGTCGTTGTTAGTGGTCCCGCGCGCCCAAACCATCTTCTTGCCGTCCGCCGAGCGGTCAAATGAGAATATCTGATCCGACTTAAAAGTGGTGATCATCTTAGGAGCGCCGCCGCTTATCGACTGACTCATCACGTTGCCCGCGACACCCTGCTGTTCCACATACAAGAGAGAACTGCTGTCGGCCGACCAGCGCACCGCATGCTGCGATGTCGCAGGCGGGTCGAAAGTCGTAATCCGATTGGTCCCGTCGAGCGGCATTTTCGATACCCGCCACTGCTGAGGCGCGGTTTCTTCCACAAAGCCTAAATTCTTCCCATCTGGAGACGCCGTGGGATACGACGAAGCCGTCTGCGTCACCGCGATGGGAGTGCCCCCATCAATCGGTATTCTCCAGATGGATGGTTTTTGCTTCGCAACTTCGACAAAGTAAACCCACATTCCATCCGGAGACACATCGGGGAAATTTTCACCGTTGCCGTTGGTGAGCTGGCGCTGATTTTGCCCATCCAGATCCATGCGCCAAATGCGCGGGCCTCCGGTACGGCCCGACACGAAAACGATGTAGCGGCCGTCGCGGGTAACGACAGGTGACAAGGCAATACGCGGGTCGTTTGAAAGCTGCTTAGGCTCGCTCCCATCCGGCTTCATAATCCAGATATCCGTCCGCAGTCCGCTGCTGGAATCGAAAACCATGCGACCGTCTGGAGCAAAAGAAATCCCACTCACGCCATCGAACCGGGCTTGGCCTGAGGAGATTTGCCGGGCTTGCGATTGATCCTCCGCGGGCCCGGTCCATATATTTGAAATCACCTCGGATTGAAGCGCTACCAGAGAGGAGGAATCCTGTGAGAGGCTGACGCCGATGTAATTATTCAAGTCATTGGTAATTCGCCGGCTGTCGCCGCGCGGATAAGAGACCACCCATAGCTGGTTCGCGTTCGTGGTGGGCTGATCCGAAGCCGCCAACACCAGCCCGCTGCCATCCGAGAGCCACACGATGCTGTTGAGATTGAACCAATTTTGGCCGGTGATCGCTATTTCCGGTCCGCCCGCGGCCGGGTACGCAATCAGTGTGCTGTGAAAGCCGCCTAAGAATGTGATTCCCGCGCATGCGATTCGTTTCCCATCCGGGGACCATGAAGGCGACATAAAATAATTTGGCAGCTTGCGCGTGGCGATCAACCGCTCGCCGCTCCCATCCGCATCGACCACAAGCAGCTTCATTTCGCCCAAAGCCGCGTGATATCGCATGAATGCGATCCGCTTGCCGTCCGGCGAAAACGAAATCTTGCTCACCAAGCCCTGAATGATTTTCCGGGCCGCGCCTCCGAGCGCGGGAATCTGATACAAACTGTTTTGACTAGCCCCGTCATTCTTTATATAGAACAAAAAAAGCCCCTCTGGCGAGAACTGGATGGAGAGATAGCGCGTTATCGCAGGCGGAACGATTTCCACGTTGCTGGCGGTCCCGGTCGACCTCATCCAGAGGCTCTGCGTGCCGTTTTCCGTTTTCACATGAACTGCAAATTTACCGTCCGGCGAGATTGCCGCCGCCGATGCCGTACCGGAATTCGTCAGGCGGGTAATGGTCATCTGCCCTGTCGGCCTCTCCGCCAAGGGAGTTATGCGATGGCTGAACCAGTAGTAACCACCTCCCAGCGCGACAAGCAACGCCAGAGCACCGGCCCACAGTGACATTCGCCGGCCAGTCACCGCGGGGACCGCTATCGAGGGGCTCGAATAACGGGCGCTGGATATGGACTGACTTGCAGTCGGGTGCGCCGCCGTAATGCTTGACGACGATGTATTCCGGGAGATGCGCTTAAGGTCGGCACGCACCTCCGACGCCGTTTGACAGCGCAGTTCGGGACTCTTTTCCAGTAACTTGTGAATCAAAATCTGAATTTCAATCGGGATCGACGGGTTCAAATCCACTACCGGTTGCGGCTCCTTGTTCAGAATCGCGTCGAACACCGCGGCAGAGGTGTTTCCGCGAAACGGCAATTTTCCAACAGCCATTTCATAAAGCACGACACCAAACGAAAAAAGGTCGGAACGTGGATCGACCGGTTCTCCCAGAGCCTGCTCCGGCGACATAAACGCGATGGTTCCCAGCGTCGACCCGTGTGTGGTGAGCAAATTCTCCGACAGCATCATGGTTTCGGCATTGGGTCCGCTGGTGTGCTCGGAGAAATCTTTGACCAGTTTGGCAAGACCGAAATCCAGAATCTTCACCTGACCGCGATCGGTGATGAAAATATTTGCAGATTTGATATCGCGATGAATGATGCCTTTCGAGTGGGCGGCATCCAGCGCGTCGGCGATCTGCGTGCCGAGTTCGAGAAGTTCGTTGTTCCGAAGCGGTTGGGCCGCGATTTTGTGCGCTAGCGTATGACCTTCCAATAGCTCCATCGCCAGAAATGGGCGACCTTCGTGCTCGCCAATGTCGTAGAGGATGCAGATGTGAGGATGATTCAGCGCGGACGCGGCACGAGCCTCCCGCTGGAACCGCTCGAACGACATCGGGTCGGCGGAACCTTCCAGGAATTTGAGCGCCACGAAGCGTCCCAGACGAGTATCTTCGGCTTTGTAGACAACACCCATGCCGCCGCTGCCCAACCTATCCAATACGCGGTAATGGGAAACAGTGGCGCCAGTCATGCGGAACCCCTATTTTCGCACGTTCAGCGGTCCGCGATAAGCCAGAATGGAAGCCGCGATCCAAGTCTTGACTCTACTGTAGCGGTGTGTAATTATTCATTTAGCTGAATAAACATACAGTGAGTCTCTTGCCATGCCGTTAATCGCCACTCAGGTGCCTGCCATGCTCGCTTCCGATTTTCGCCAGGATCTAGACCTAAGCGTGGACGAACTTCTTTCGCTGCTTGAACTTGCAACAGACATTAAACGCGATCCGGGGAAACACGCCGCCGCACTTGCTGGCAAGTCGATCGCTCTGCTCTTCGAAAAGCCCTCGCTGCGCACGCGCACTACTTTTGAGCTTGCGGTGCGCCAGATGGGTGGCACTTCCATCGCGCTCGATGGCCCCATCGACGAACGCGAACCGGTCAAGGATGTCGCGCGCAACCTGGACCGCTGGGTCAATGCGATTGTCGCCCGCACGTATTTGCAAGGCACCATTGAAGAGCTTTCGGAGTGGGCCGCCGTGCCGGTCATCAATGCCCTCAGCGATCTGTACCATCCGTGCCAGGTGCTTGCCGACCTGCTAACGCTGCAGGAGCATTTCGGGAAACTTGAAGGTCTGAAGCTGGCCTTCATCGGCGATGGCAATAACGTCGCACACTCGCTTATGCTAAACGCGGCGCGTCTCGGAATGCACTATATTCACGCCACGCCGACTGGCTTTATGCCGCATCCTCTGGTGCGGGACCAGGCTGAAACCATTGCAGTGACCTCTGGTGGCTCGGTTACAATCACGCATAATCCAATGGAGGCCGCCAGCGACGCGCATGCTATCTATACCGACGTGTGGGCGAGCATGGGTCAGGAAAAAGAATTACAGATGCGCCGGGTGCGATTCGATCCCTATCAAGTGGATGAAGGCTTGTTCGCGCTGGCGCGTCCCGACGCCAAGTTCATGCACTGTCTTCCAGCCAGACGCGGCGAAGAGGTGACCAACGAGGTTATCGAATCGTCGCGCTCGGTCGTCTTCGATCAGGCGGAAAATCGCCTGCACACTCAGAAGGCGCTGTTGCTGATGTTACTCTCTTAGTCGAATATTCCCATGAAACCTGAAAAAGTTGCGCTCGCCTATTCGGGCGGCCTGGATACGTCGGTCATCATTCCGTGGCTTAAAGAGCACTACGGATGCAAAGTGGTCGCGGTGTGCGGCGATATTGGCCAGGGTGGCGATGAGCTGAACGGTCTCGAAGAGAAGGCCCGCAAGACCGGCGCGGATGACGTGGTCATCGCCGATATGCGCGAGGAATTTGTCACCGATTATCTCTGGAAGATGGTGCGATCGGGCGGCGTGTACGAGCACAAGTATCTGCTGGGCACGTCCATTGCGCGACCACTGCTGGCCAAGCGCCAAGTGGAAGCCGCGCTGGCGACGGGCTGTGACGCGCTCGCGCACGGCTGCACTGGCAAAGGCAACGACCAAGTCCGCTTTGAGCTCACTTACAAAGCGCTCGCACCGCATTTGCCGGTAATCGCCCCTTGGCGCGAGTGGGACATTGTGTCGCGTGAAGACGCCATTGAGTACGCCAAGAAACACAATGTCCCCATCGCGCAATCCACCACAAAAATCTACAGCCGCGATCGCAATATCTGGCACATCTCGCACGAGGGCGGGGAATTGGAAGACCCCGCCAACGCAGCTTCCGATGGCATCTGGATGCTCACCAAAAGTCCCAAAGAAGCTCCCGATCAACCGGTTGATGTCACCATCGGCTTTGACAAAGGAATTCCCATCGCGGTGAATGGTCAGCACATGATGACCGGTGTCGCGCTGCTCGAACAGTTGAATGAAGTTGGCGGCGAGCACGGCATTGGCCGCATCGATCTTGTGGAGAATCGTTTTGTGGGGATGAAGTCGCGCGGCTGTTATGAAACTCCCGGCGGCACCTTGATCATGGCCGCGATGCGCGAAATCGAAGCGCTCACGCTCGATAAGAACACAATGCATTACAAGGAGCGTCTGGCGCTCGATTATGCCGAGATGGTCTACAACGGCCTCTGGTTCACGCCGCTGCGTGAAGCGCTCGATGCGTTCTTCGACAAGGTCAGCGAAACTACAACGGGCGAAGTCACGCTGCGTTTGTACAAGGGCAACATCGAGCCGGTCAGCCGCAAATCGCCGCACTCGCTCTATTCGCTCGGCATCGCCAGCTTCACCATGGGGGCCGATTACGATCAGAAGGACGCCCGCGGATTCATCAATCTGATCGGTCTGCCGATGCAGGTTCGGGCCAACCTGGCGGCAAAAAATAAATGAAGTTGTGGGGCGGACGTTTTGAGACCGGGCCGTCGGCGGTGTTCGAGCGCTTCTCCGGTTCGTTGCATTTCGACCGTCGCCTCTTAGCGGCGGACGTCCGAGGTTCACAGGCGTTTGCGCGCGCTTTAGAACGCGCTGGAATTCTGAATGCAGATGAGCGTGGTCGGATCGTCGAAGCTTTCGATTCGATCCTTGCCGAGTCGCGCTCCGCGTCGTTTTACGAAGGCGCGACGGACGAAGATATCCACACGCTCGTCATTCGGAAATTGAAAGAACATGCCGGTGCCGTTGCCGATAAAATTCATACCGGCCGCAGCCGCAATGAGCAAGTCTCGCTCGACACGCGCCTCTGGCTGCGCGATGAGATCGACCGAACGAGTGAGCTGCTGGCCGACTGGATGTCTGCGCTGCTCGATCTCGCGAATCGCCATCCCAACGCGGTCATCCCCGGCTATACACATCTTCGACGCGCCCAAGCCGTGCTCTGGCCGCACTATCTTCTCGCTTATTTTGAAATGTTCGCGCGCGACGCCGAACGTTTCGCCGACGCGCGCCGTCGCACCAACGTTCTGCCGCTCGGCTCCGGTGCTCTGGCGGGCAGCGGATTTCCGTTTGATCGTCACGCCATCGCTCAAGACCTCGGCTTCGAATCCATTTCATTGAACAGCATGGATGTTTCGGCCGATCGCGACTTTGCTCTCGACTTTCTTTACGCGGCATCCACCACTATGCTGCATCTAAGCCGCGTCGCCGAAGACTGGATTCTGTATTCAAGCGAAGAGTTCGGATGGATGGAGTTAGGCGACGGCGTCACCAGCGGATCCAGCCTGATGCCGCAGAAGAAAAATCCCGATTCGCTCGAATTGATTCGCGGCAAATCGGGTCGCGTCACGGGATGCCTTTACTCCCTCATGATGACCGTCAAGGGTCTTCCGCTCACTTACAATCGCGACATGCAGGAAGACAAGGAGCCGCTGTTCGACGCCGCCGATCAACTTGCCGGTTCACTGCAGATGGCGCGCGCGGTGGCCGAATCCGTCACCCTGCGCGTAGACGTTCCGCTGGCTGCGGCTGCGCAAAGCTGGGTGGTCGCAACGGATCTTGCCGAAGCTCTGGCACGCGCCGGAACCCCGTTTCATCAGGCTCATCAGCTTGTGGGGCGTCTGGTTCTTGAAAGCACGCGCTCCGGAAAAGTTCCCGCCGATTGGAACGCGGCATCGCTGTCGCGCTTCGCTCCCGAATTCACTCCGGACATCGCGCGTCTGCTCGATCCGCTCGAAGGCATGAAGTCGCGCGAGATTCCGGGCGGCACGGGACCTCAAGCCGTCGCGGAGGCGCTCGCCGAAGCAGGCCGCCGTCTCGAACGGATGCGGCCATGAGCAAGAACTACCGCCACGGCCAAATCCTTAAGCTGATCCGCTCTCATCACATCAATACGCAAGACGAGCTCGCACAGGAGTTGCGCAAGCTCGGCATTATTGCGACACAGGTTACGCTCTCGCGCGATATGCGTGAGCTTCGGTTGGTCAAAACTCAGGAAGGCTATGGCGAGATGACGGATGAGGAGGCGCGTCCGCGGTTCGCGTTGCTCGCGGGCGACTTTTTGAAGGACGTTACCGGCGCTCAGAACCTAGTTGTCTTGCGGACCGCTCCGGGCCACGCGAATTCCGTTGCCGTCGCTCTCGACTACGATGAATGGGCTGACGTAGTGGGAACCATCGCCGGTGACGACACTGTTTTGGTCATTACGCCCGATAACAAATCCGCCGAATCCGTCCGAAAGAGACTTGTGGCGCTCCTCAAAGCGTAGCTCGCGTTACTTTATAATTCCGAGGCGCTTTCCGACTTTCGCAAAAACTTCAATCGCACGATCAAGCTGGGGCGTTGTATGGGTCGCCGCAACAATGGTCCGCACACGCGCCTTGCCCTCGGGAACGGTTGGAAACCCGATGCCAGTCGCCAGCACGCCGTCCTCAAATAGCGCGCGGGAGAAAGCGAAGGCCTGAGCGGCCTCGCCCACCATCACGGGCGTGATTGGAGTTTCGCTCATCCCCGTATCGAACCCCGCGTCCATCAGACCAGCCTTCAAATAGCGGGTGTTTTTCCATAAATTCTCGATACGCTCGGGCTCCTTCTCAAGCACATCGAAAGCCGCCAGACAGGCCGCCGCGACCGCGGGCGGATGCGACGTCGAAAACAGAAAAGGCCGCGCGCGTTGATATAAAAATTCGATCAGATTGCGGCTACCGCACACGTAGCCCCCCAGCACTCCAATTGCTTTTGACAACGTTCCGACTTGAATATCCACTCGCCCGTGCAGGTTGAAATGGTCCACCGTGCCTCGGCCATTGCGTCCCAAAACGCCGGACGAATGGGCGTCGTCCACCATCATGATGGCCCCGTGTTTTTCAGCCGCCGAAACCAATTCAGGGAGCGGCGCAATATCGCCATCCATCGAGAAGACACCATCGGTAATCAGCAGCTTCCTGCCAGACTTCCCCGCCAATTCGCCCAAGATCCGTTCCGCCGCGACATGGTCCTTGTGCTGAAAGACATGAATCTTAGCCTTCGACAAACGGCACCCGTCGATGATGCTGGCATGATTCAACGAATCGGAGACGATGTGATCTTCCGGCGTGAGAATGGCCGATACCGTACCTGCATTTGCCGCAAAGCCGGACTGAAAAACCACGCACGCTTCCACATTTTTGAATCGCGCAATCCGCTCTTCAAGCCGCATGTGCAAAGTCATGGTTCCCGATATCGTGCGAACCGCGCCCGACCCCGCGCCATAAGCCCGCGCCGCAGCTACGGATGCTTCAATCAGTTTCGGATGCGTGGTCAGCCCAAGGTAGTTGTTGGACGCAAGATTGATTACGTCTTTGCCGTCGAAACTGGCTTCCGCCGCGCATTCCGATTCGAGAATGCGAAGTTGCTGATACGTGCCGGCCTCGCGCCAGGCATTCAGTTGTTCTCCGAGAAAAGCGAGCGGGTTAGTTGTCGTCATAACCTAAACAATTTCAATTTTCCCACTCCAGCAGAATCTTCACCGCCTCGCCGCGTTCCAGCAGCGCAAAAGCATCCATATACTCGCGATAATGCACACGATGAGTGATGATGGGCAACACGTCGATTTTCTTTTCCACCAGAAAACGCTCACTTTGGTACCACGTTTCGAACATCAATCGCCCGTTAATTCCGCGCACCACGAGACCCTTAAAAATTACTCCTTCTGACAGGTCGAGCTGCACTTCTTTGGAAGGTATGCCGAGAAGCGCGACGTCGGCACCGGGCCGCGCCAGCTCAAATGCATTGCGGATTCCCGTGCCGCTACCCGACATCTCCAGCACCACGTCCGCCCCCATGCCGGTTGGAGTGAGCGCGCAAAATTGCCGTTGCCAGTCAGCACCGGACGTGGGATCGAATGCCGCCGCCGCCCCAAACTGCAACGCCAGCGTCCGCTTGTGCTCTTGCGGTTCGATGGCGATTACCGACATCGCGCCGGCCGATCTAGCAATCTGGACAGCGATCAATCCGATAGCTCCCGCGCCGATAATGGCAACTGCGCGGCCCGCGATGTTCTGCGCCGTTACCGTATGCATCGCATTCCCAATGGGATCGAGAATCGCGGCAACATCGGAAGAAATCTCCGGCTTGAGATTCCAAACATTGCCCGCCGGCAGCGACAGAAATTCGGCGAAGCAGCCGTCACGGTCCACGCCGATGATCTGCACATCACGGCAGATGTGCCCCTGACCCGTGCGGCAGAAGTAGCAGTGTCTGCAGCCGATGTGTCCTTCGCCTGACACGCGGTCGCCCACCCTCAGACGCTCCACCATGCCGCCGATCTTTTCAATCACGCCCATGAATTCATGGCCTACCGTGAAAGGCGGTCGCACACGATTTCGCGCCCACGTGTCCCACGAATAGATGTGGTAATCCGTTCCGCAAATCCCAGTTTTCTGGATGCGAATCAAAACATCGGTCGGACCAATTTCGGGAACAGGCACCGCATCGAGCGACATGCCGGGGCCCTCAGTGCGCTTCACCAGCGCTTGCATTTTAATCACGAATCACTATGGTGACACATGCCCGCGGGTGGCCTGTTATGCTGATGACCTAAAGATGAAGATTCAGCGCGTGCAGTCGTTCTTGATGAGCTATCCGATGGCGCAACCGTTGTGCCTGCCGTTCTTCGGTGGTGAGCGGACCATCCTCAAGCGCGACGCCATGCTGATCCGCGTGCAAGTGGACAATGACCTGTTGGGCTGGGCTCCCGGTCCCGGGAGCGAAAAAGCGCACGCGGCCATAAAGAGCACCATCGCGCCGTTTCTCGAAGCCCGAAGTCTCGCGGATCCCGATGCCCTCCGAGTGATTTTCATGGATCAGTTTGGAGCCGACATCGATCTTTGCAAGATTTATTGCGCCGTTGAAATCGCTCTGTTCGATCTTGTTGCGAAAGCGCACGGCGTGCCCCTTTCCGAGATGGTGGGCGGACGCGTCCGCGACAAGATTCGCCTCTATGGGAGCGCCGGAATGTACATGCCCCCTGAAAAATATGCGGAGGAAGCCGCCGCCATCAAGGACCTTGGATTTCTCGCATACAAAATGCGGCCGGCGCTGGGCCCCGAAGCCGACATCGAGACCCTCCGGCAAATGCGCGACGCCGTCGGCCCCGATTTTGACCTCATGGTGGACGCCCACTCCTGGTGGCGGATGGGCGACCGCAGCTATGACTTCGCCACCGTCGCACGCCTGGCTGACGAGATGGCCGACTTCAACATCGCTTGGCTTGAAGAGCCGCTTCCGCCCGACGATCATGAAGCTTACCGGCGCCTCAAAGAACTCGACGCCGTTCCAATCGCCAGCGGTGAGCATGAGCCAGACGAAGCGAGTTATCTTGATTTGATTCTCTCCGGATCGGTGGATTATGTCCAGATGGACGTTTGCTGTCAGGGCGGCGTCACCATGGGCCGCCGCCTGTTCTCCGAGATCGCTCGCGAGAGCATGCGCTTCGCCTTTCACAGCTGGGGCACCGCTCTTGAACTCATTGCGGCGGCCCACCTCGGCGTTTGCTGGCCCGAGACGGTCGTCGAATGGCTAGAGTATCCTTGCTATTCCGCTCCGGGCAAGGCAGGAATGTACCCGTTCCCGCTTGCGTCCGAGATTATTTGCGATCCCCTGCAAATCGAAAGCGGGTGCCTGATGGTTCCGCGCGAGCCGGGGCTAGGCATCACCATAAACGAATCGGTAATCGATAAGTATCCTTGGATTCCCGGTCCATGGTCTCTCTTCCGAATCGATTCGCCCCCTCAAACCCTTGCCGTTACTTCCGACCACAGCGTGCAATGGGAGGGGAAATAGTGCAGCGGCAGTATCGCTACCTCGATCTTCAGATTCACATTTTTGTGGTGGTGCTGCTCATTTCGAATTTAGTCGCCGCCAAGATCACCAAGATTGGGCCGCTAACCGTCAGCGGCGCGCTGATTCTTTTCCCGATTACTTATATTTTCGGAGACGTTTTCACTGAGGTCTATGGATATGCCGCATCGCGCCGCGCCATCTGGACCGGATTTCTTGCGTCGGCGCTCATGGCGATGCTCGGCATGGTTGCGGTTTGGCTTCCACCCGCGCCCGGGTGGAACAACCAGGACGCTTATCGTACTATCTTTGGTCTCGTGCCTCGCGCCGTCGCTGCAAGCCTTGCCGCCTATTGGGCTGGCGAGTTCGCTAATTCATTCACCATGGCGAAAATGAAGATCTTTACGGACGGCAAATATCTTTGGACTCGGACCGTGGGATCAACTGTCGTGGGGCAAGGCGTAGATACAGTAGTTGTGATGGTTCTTCTTTTCGGAGGTACGCAGCCCTGGTCCGTGATTGCCAACCTGATTGTCTCAGGCTACATATTCAAAGTCGCCTATGAAGTGCTGGCAACACCGCTGACTTATGTCATCGTCAACTTTTTGAAGCGGACCGAAGGCGTGGATACCTTCGACCGCGCCACGCGATTCAGCCCTTTCCATCTTTCGTAACGACGAAATAAGCTACTTTCCAACCACATCCAGCGTTTCGCGAACTCTCGAAAGCAGCACGTCCGGAGTGAACGGCTTGTGCAAAATTGGCCGGTCGGATTCCTCCGTATATTTTCCAACCGGATTGTCGCGATAGCCCGACATGTACAACAACTTAAGCTTGGGATCGGCGGCGGAAATCTTCTCCGCGAGCTCGAAGCCATTCATTCTCGGCATGACCACATCGGTGAGCACCATATCGATCCGCGCCCGGTGAGTCTCATAAAGTTGCAGGGCTTCAACTCCATCTCGCGCTTCAATGACCGTGTAGCCGTTAGTGGCAAGGACTGCGTGCACAAGTTTGCGAACGCCGTCTTCATCGTCCGCGATGAGGAGAGTCTCGTTGCCGCGTAGATGCTGTCTGCCCTTTGGGCGGTGCACGGGTTCGAAGGAATCTTTAGCGCGCGGGAAATAGATTTCGAAGATCGTGCCTGCATCGACTTGGCTGTAGACATTGATGTGGCCCAAACTCTGCCGCACGATTCCGTACACAATTGATAGTCCTAGTCCGCTGCCTTTACCCTGGCCCTTGGTCGTAAAGAAGGGCTCGAAAAGGCGCGAGCGAGTCTCCGCATCCATTCCCGCGCCCGTGTCACTGACCGCAATCATCACGTAGCTGCCGATCGTGAGACCGGCGCGCGCGCTGGCAGCCTCATCGTTAATTTCCACGTTACTGGTTTCAATTACGAAGCGGCCACCCTGCGGCATCGCATCGCGCGAATTCATCGCAAGATTAACGATGATCTGCTCAAACTGCCCCGGATCGGCCTTGATCTTACCCACGCCGGGCCCAGGAACTGGAATTAACTCTACGCTGTCACCCAATAAACGGCTGATCATCGTCTCCATGCTAGTCAGCAGCGCATTTGGATCGAGAAGTTTGGGCTGGACTACCTGCCCGCGGCTGAACGCCAGAAGCTGCCGGGTAAGCCCCGCCGCACGTTCTGCAGCGGCGAAAATCTCCTCCGCGAAACGGCGCAACGGATTGCCTACCGCCATCTCCGATCGCAGCATTTCGCTGTAGCCAGTGATCACTGTCAGCAAATTATTAAAGTCGCCCGCCACTCCACCGGCCAAACGCGCAATCGCGTCCATTTTTTGTGAGTGCGTGAGCTGGTCCTGCACTTCCAGGCGTTTGGTGACATCGCGAAACACGATGATGGCGCCCAAGAAATTCCCGCCGCTTCCGCGAATGGGCGCAACATTTTCCTCCACGGCGCTCTGACTTCCATCCTTGGCCAGCAGCGTGTGGGTGCTGGAATGCCCCCGATTTCCCTCCTTCAACATGGTCTCGATAGAAGGCGTCTTTACCGCGCCGCTGCCTTCGTCCTTAACGTGAAACACATCCGCGAGCGTACGCCCCACCGCCTCGGCGGCGTGCCATCCGAGCAGCGTTTCGGCAGCCGGGTTCAGGAAAACAACTTTTCCCGCAGTGTCCGTTACGATGGTGCCGTCGGCGATGCTGCAGAGCGTCGCTGTCAGCAAGCCGTTGGCCTGCCGCTTCGTTTCGATTAACCACGTGACAAGTCCCGAGACGGCGGCGAAGGTCAGCAACGCTGCTGCTGCCACCGTGGTGCCCATTGACATCGAACGCGATAGAAAAATCCCTGCCACAATCCCTACCGATGTGGCTGTTAAGCCGCCCCTGACACCGAACCATTGCGCGCTGGCGACCACCAATACAATAAACGGAAGAAGAAATCCCTCGCTGATAACGTTGCGCACCCAGAAAGCGCAAACCAACGAGGCCACCGCAAACGCCGCCAGCGCGGCGAAACGAGTGGATCGCGAGTGGGGGGGATTGAATGCGAGACGATTCACTTCTTTTCCTATTAGTAGAGCGAAGGCTCACCTGGCGGTCGTGTTTTCCATCGCCTGTGAATCCAGAGCCATTGCTCAGGATACTCCCGGATCGCGTCTTCGATGGCATGTTGAACGGACGCTGTATCACGTTCCACGTCGCCCGTCATTCCAATTTCCGGATAGAACCGCAGTATGTAACGCCGCTCACTCTCAGACCAGAACGCGAATCCGGGAATCACCGCTGCTCCGGTGCGTGCGGCAATACGCGCAAAACTGCCGTTGGCGCACGCCGGAATTCCAAAGAAATCCACGAATACGCCTGAATCGGGAGACGCATTCTGATCTACGAGAATTCCAACCGCCTCATTCCGGTGCAAGGCTTTCAGAATAGAGCGCGCGAAATCTTTCTTTCCGATCAACTGATTCCCAGAAAGCCTTCGTCGTCGCTCCACCATACGGTCGATTCGCCAATTGTCGAGCGGCCGAACGACTACTTTCATCGGCGCGAACATCAAAGCATGCGTAAACGCGCTCAGCTCCCAATTGCCGAGGTGACCGGTCGCGAAGAGCACTCCTTTGCCGCGCGCTAATCCCGCTTCGAAATGCTCGAAACCTTCATAGCGAATCCAGTTTGAAACTGTCTCGTTAGTGATCTTTGGAAATTTTGCGAACCCGACTAAAATACGCGCGATGGAAGCATAGACGCCGTCAATCACCCGCTCGCGCGCCGCGAGGCTCATCGATGGAAATGCAATTTGGAGATTTTGCCTCGCTACACCTCGCAATCGAGGAATCGCGGCATCCAAAAGTCGCGTGTATACTCGGGCCAAGCGATTCGACCATGCCAGCGGCACCGTGAACAAGGTCTTCACGATTACCCACGCGACCCAGAATTCGAGTAAGCGCTTCAGCAGGGTTACTTACGGGCGCCGCGCCTGGGACCCTTCAGGGCCGTTTGCCGGCGTTTCGCGCTTTTACGTTTCGGTTTAGAAATCAGAAAAGTGCCGCTGCCGAGATTCTCCGCGCGGTAATTGCCTTTCTTTGTCTTCGGTTTGTCGTCAGTCACGGTCTCAGCCGGAGCGGGGGAGACCGTCGCCGCAACTTTTCCCGCCGCCGCCCCTACGGTCTTCGCCGCCTTGACTAGCAGACTCTCTTGCTTCTCAGTATTTTCGTTTTCGGCCATATGGAACTCTCTTGCAGTATACAGGTCTCCGCGAAGAGTCGGCGACTTCGTCAGCGGTGGCGTTTCGGTACGTCCGCAGGCGTACCGGGCTTTTGAAGCGCGTCTTTGACTAAAATTTAACGCCGTCCAAAGCCGTCACTGTACCCGGCGATGTAGGCACTTCGATACACGTGCTTATATTCGTTTTTGCTTCCGTAGGAGCCCGAATAGCCGTGATCGCCATCCTTCCAGGAATCGTGCTCTTCAGGCCGGTAAGAATGCCCGGTCCGTGCATCTTTGGACCCAGCAGCGATTCCGTCGCGATAGCCAATGTCACTGGCGACATCATGGTAATTCCATTTGCGGTCTGCGTAAACGGCGTCCCTGCGGTCGCTCTGGCGGTCTCGATCGGAATCAAATTCGCGATCTCGCCCGCCGTATACTTCGGCAAAGCGTCCCCGATTCCCGTTGTATCCATCCTGATAACCGTCCGTGTACCCTTTGCGGTAACCCTCCCGAAACTGTTCGCGTTCGCCCATGTAGAGGTCGAAACCGCGATCGGCACGATCAAAATCGGGCGTATGGAAGTCAGAGCTGCCGTTTTGCGACCTTGCCTGCACGCCTCGCTCAAAACCATCGCGGTATCCGTGTTGGTACCCGTGCTGACGCACTTCCAAGGGACCGCCGTGAGGGTCCCCCTCCTGCGCGTGAACTAAGGGCGTGATAGCCGTCGAAATCGCCATCGTGGCGAAAACAGTGAACAAATTACGTAAGGTTCGCATAATCCCCTCGCGAGGGAGCGGAGCACGCTAAGTGCCAGAAACGCGCTATAAACAAGGTATTCTGGTGATAATGCGCACCTGCTTCATGCTTTGGATTTTGATTTCGCTTCCACTGTTGGCACAAACTGGCACGGCCCCCGCGAACTCTCAAACTGAATTTCCAATTATTCGCTCCACCACTAACGAAGTGTTGCTAGACTTCGTCGTCCGCGATAAGCACGATAAGTTGATTCGCAACTTGAGCGAAACAGAGGTGGAGATCTTCGAAGACGGCGTCAAGCAAAAAATGAACGCCTTTCGCTCCGTCTCCGGTCGCGAGCAAGTTGACTTGCCGCTCACAACCGCTACTGCTTCTCAAGCCGTCCAACCCGTCAATGCCGTCCGTGACGTTAATTTGGTATCCATTGTCTTTCAGCGCATGACCAGGGAAGGGCGGGAATTCGCTCAAAACGCCGCGCTGGAGTTTCTGAATAACGAATTGAAGGGCAATACCTACGTGGGAGTGTACAGCCTGGATTATCGGCTGAATCCGCTTAGCCGTTACACCAAAGATCACGATGTGCTGGCCGCCGCTATCCGCCGTGCTTCCGGCGGTGCCTATCAGGAATTTGGGCGCGATGCGCAAAATGTGATGAACCAGGTGCAGACTACGGTCACTGGCGGCCAGGGCGGACTCGCCGCCAGCAGTTCCGTGGATCTCTTCGCCACTGCAGTGCGCATGACGTCTGAAACGGCTTATTCCGATACCGCGAAGTTGATGGGATCTATGATTCAGGAGATTCAGCTCAAATCGGCAAACGCCGATGGGACGCAGGCGATGTCTTCTCTCTTGATGCTTGCGCGTTATCAAGCAAAACTGCCTGGGCGCAAAACAATTCTCTTGCTATCGGAAGGACTACAAGTGCCGCCGGATAACGGAGAAATGATGCGTGCGACAATCAGCGCCGCCAACCGGGCCAACGTCTCTTTTTACTCGGTGGACGTTCGCGGCCTCCGCGTTCAGAGCGCAAGCTCGCTCAGTTTGAACGGACTTCGAGGGATTACTAGAGGCGTAGTTGGCGGCGTTCAGAACCGCGTCGAGCAGGATGTTCGCGACGCATCGTCGCAGGACGATAAACTGTCCAACAGCCTCCATGGGAATACGCAGCTCAACATGGGTGAACTCGCCGAGGGAACCGGCGGCTTCTTGATCGCCGACACCAACGACATTCAGAAGCCCATGCGCCGCATCATGGAGGACGTGCGCACGCACTACGAGGCGGCCTACACGCCTGTCTCCAGCAGCCTCGACGGCCGCTTCCGCAAAATCGAAGTCCGCGTTGCGCGGTCGAACTTGGTGGTGCAGGCTCGCAGCGGCTACTACGCGATGCCCGAAATCGGAAACAAGCCGCTGCTGCCTTTCGAACTGCTCGGTTTGAACGCGATCAACGCATCCCCGGCACCCGGTGCCGTGACGTTCCGTGCTGGCTTACTGCGTTTTCGAGGGGGCAAGAGCAGCACTCAATATGTCTTCACGTTTGAAGTTCCGGTGAAAACTTTGACCGTGACCGAAGACGCTGCGCGCAAGGTAGGCCGAGTCCACGTTTCGTTACTGGGACTAATTCGAGGTGAGAATAAGCAGGTGATCGATCGGGTAAGCCGCGATCTCTCCAATGAATTCCCGCTCGATAAGATTCCCGCGCTCAAGAATGGAAATCTTATCTACACGCAGGCGGTCGACCTGGCTCCGGGAAGATACACGATCGAGTGCGCCGCACTCGATCGCGAGAAAGATACCGCCGGCGTAAAAAAGATCAGCGCGGTTGTGCTGGAGCGAGACGGTCTTTCAGTTAGTGACATCTCTTTGGTGCGACGCATTGAGCCATTGACCGCCACTCCGGATGCCGCCAATCCCTTAGAGTTCAGCGGCGGCCGTGTGACGCCAACACTGTCTCTCTCCGCGAGCAACGCGGGGGGGACCGACCTGTTTTTTATCGTTTACCCGCCGGCCCCGCCCGAAGCAGCTTCGAAGACCGAAGTCTATTTGCAGTTCTGGCAGAACGGCAAATTGATCCGGCAGGTTCAGCCCGAGCTTCCCAACGAAGGGGCGGGGCAGGGAATTCCAGTGCTGGCCTCCGCGGCGCTGAAAACCGGCCAATACGAAGTGCGGGTCATAGCCAAGCAGGGCAACGAGTTCGCGCGAAATACGACTGCAATCATCGTGGAACCGTAGATCGGAACCCTCGTTGTCCTAAGATAAAACTTCGCATCAAAATACAGGAGAGTTCATGGCAGCGAAGAAAATCGGTATTCTCACCGGTGGCGGCGACGTCCCCGGACTCAACTCGGTCATCAAAACCGTGGTGTATCGCGGTCGCGAAATCGACCGGGAAGTTGTCGGGATTCGGCGCGGCTGGGAAGGCCTGACCCACGTCAATTTTGAAGACCCCGCCAGCACGCAGCGCTATATTCTGCCGCTCACTCGTGACAATACGCGCACTATCGATCGCACCGGCGGCACCTTCCTTCACAGCTCGCGCACCAATCCCAAGAAGATGAAGAAGGTGCCGCAGTTTCTATCCGGCGACACCTTTGAGACCGCGCAAAATACCAAAGACGGAGTGACCTCCACCGTCTACGATATGACCCCGAGAGTGCTGAAGAACATTGAGAAGCTGGGGCTCGATTACCTGGTCGCAATCGGAGGCGACGACACACTTAGCTATGCCGCTCACCTGGACCGCCTCGGCGTCAAGGTGATCGCCGTTCCAAAGACCATGGACAACGATGTGAGGAATACCGAGTACTGCATCGGGTTCTCGACGGCGATCACGCGCGCCACCGAAGCCATCGAGCGCCAGCGAACCACCGTGGGGTCGCATGAGCGCGTCGGAATTTTTCGCATCTTCGGACGTGACGCCGGCTACACCGCGCTCTACACGGCCTACGTGACCTCCATGCGCTGCTGCATTCCGGAGTATCGGTTCAATCTGGACCGGCTGATCGACGTGATCATGACCGACAAGCGGCTTACGCCGAGCAACTACTCGCTGGTTGTGCTCTCCGAAGGCGCGCAGTGGGAAGGGTACCAGGCCCGCGATGTGGGCGAACCCGACGCGTTCGGTCACCGCAAGAAGGCCAACATCGGCGAAGTGCTCAGCGATGAGATTCAGAAGCGCACCGGCGAAGAGACAGTCGTCAGCGATTTGACTTATGACTTGCGCAGCGGCAGCCCGGACTTCGTCGACAAGATGGTGGCGTCAACTTTCGCCGGCATGGCCATCGACTGCGTCAAAGAAGGCCGTCACGGCCTGATGATGGGCATTGCCGGCGGCTGTTACGCGGCCGTGCCGATTCCGGATCCGAAGCTCGGGCCGCGCAAGGTGGATATCCCAACTATGTACAACACGGAGCGCTTCCGCCCCTTCTACGCCGACAAGATGGGGCTGCCAATCTTCCTCACGCGCGCGTGAAATGGCGCGAGCTGTTCGCGCGGATCGGGCCGCCACGCCAGTTAAACGCGGAACTCCGCGAGAAGATTCGCCGCAGCTTCGACGAGTCGGCGAATGATGAAGAGCGTTTCCCCTCGACCATCGATCCGCGCATCGCTCATGTCCGACTGATTCTGGAATTCTTCGGGAATTTAGATGGCAAGCGCGTTCTCGATGTCGGCTGCGGAAAGGGACGCTTCGCGCGTGTGCTGCAAGACGGGCATCCGGCAGCCGAAATTTGGGGATTGGATATTTCCCCAGCGATGCTAAGTTACGTGCCCGAGCCCATCCGGACGCGCACGGGCTCCATGACCGAGCTTCCCTTTCCCGAAGCGCACTTCGATTGCGTCTACGCCACCGAGTCGCTCGAACACGCTGTCGAGATTGAACGCGCGGTGGACGAGATGTGCCGTGTAGTGAAGGCCGGCGGCAAGATTGTGATCATCGATAAGAATGCCGAACACTTCGGGCGCCTCGCAACACCCGAGTGGGAGCGCTGGTTCAGCAAGCGCGAGATCGAGAGGATGCTCGCGCGACACTGCCGCGAAGTTCACAGCCAGCCAATTTCTTATTGGAAGGATCTGAAACCGGATGGAATGTTCTTGGCATGGACGGCGGTGAAGTAGCTTCCGCGCGAATTGCGCGCGGTACACCTTCCCCAAGTCTCACGCCAGATCGAATTTCGTCTGGTGCAGCATCGCGTCGCTCTTGACCATCACGGTGCGCCCCAGCGTCTCCTCTATCTCTTGCAGGAAGTCATTCTGATTCGACTTCAGCACCTTCGCGACTTCCGGATTCACGCGCAACATCACATCCGGCCCGTCGAGAGTCTTCGCGATCTTCTGCGCCTCCTGCAGAATCTCGCCAATCACCGTTTGCACGCTCTTCACGTAGCCCGCGCTCTCGCAATAGGGGCAGGGCGAGCACAATGTCCGTTCGAGAGACTGTTTCACACGCTTGCGGGTAATGGCTACTAACCCGAAATCGTTGAACTGCAAAATCTTGTAAGGCGCGCGATCCACCCGCATGGCTTCTTCCAAAGCCTGCATCACTTTTTGGCGATTCTTCCGCTCGTCCATGTCGATGAAATCCACCACGATGATGCCGCCCAGATCGCGCAGCCGGATCTGCCGCACAATCTCTTTGATGGCATCCGTATTGGTTTTGACGATGGTGTCTTCCAGCCGGTTCGACTTACCGACATACTTGCCCGTATTGATATCGATCGCCACCAGCGCCTCGGTCTGGTTGATCACGATGTACCCGCCCGATTTCAGCCAGACTTTCGGCTTCAGCGCCTTCTCCAATTCGGCCGTGATACCAAATTCATCGAAGATGGGATTGGCGCGCGTATAGAGCTTCACGCGGCCCACCATCGCCGGCTGAAAGCGCTGCACAAAACGCAGAACACTTTCGTATAGCTCTTCGTTGTCCACCCAAACGGTCTTGAATGCCGACGTCAATTGATCGCGCAAAATCCGTTGGACCACGTCCAGATCGTGATGCATGAGTTGCGGCGCGGGGCGCTTCTCAGCCTTCTGACGCATGTCCAACCACAGGTTGTAGAGGAACATCATGTCGGCGCGCAGCTCTTCTTCGGTCTTCCCGTCGCCCGCGGTACGCACGATGTATCCGCCGGGGATTCCCGTGCGGTGAGTTTGTAGAATTCGCTTCAGGCGCAACCGCTCGTCGTCGGAAGGGATTTTGCGCGAAACGCCGATGTGATCGACGGTGGGCATGTAAACCAAAAAGCGGCCTGGCAGCGCGATATGCGATGTAATGCGCGCGCCCTTCTGCCCCAGCGGTTCCTTGGCAATTTGAACGATGATCTCCTGGCCTTCGTGCAGCAAATCGGAAATCGACGGGGCCGCGCGTTCGGGGCGATCGGCTTTTTCGGCTTGGACTGGCGCCTCGCTGGACGCAGTTCGCTCAGGACGCTGATTGCCGCGCCCGCGCTGCCCCCCGCGTTGATCCCCTCGCTGCTCGGCGCGTGGTACTGGACCCGCTGCCGAGAGTTCGGCATTCGGGGCCTCAACCGCTCCCGATTCCTCCGTGCCATCAGGCGCGGCTTGACCGGCGGGGCGGCGCTCTTCGCCTCCGGGGCCACCGCGCATCTTGCGGCGGATGCGGCGGGAGACGCGATGCTGATACCGGCTGCCCTGTTCGCGTAAAGCCGCCGTCAAGCTGGTCGGTATACGCGCGGGCTCGGCCAAGTCTTCACCTTCAGCGGGTTCTGAAATTTCCGAATCGGGAGCGGCCGCATCCAGATCCTGAGACGCCCGATGCATGGCATCCTGTATTTCGATCTCGGGCAGCGGAACCGCCTCGGCAGTTTCGTGCTCGGGTTCAGGCGCAATAACGGCTGCCGGCAACGG
>JANYJA010000044.1 GCA_025358575.1 Terriglobia bacterium | reverse complement strand
TATCGGACCTACGCACGACGGGCACCCTGCCTCGCACTCGCACGCCGCAATCAACTCGCGTGTGCGAGTCGTAAGCTGATCGCGCATCCGGTACAGCGGCTCGCTCTGTCCGATGCCTCCCGGATAAGTGTCATATAAATACAAGTTCGGCTCCCAGACCTGCGCCGCTGTTTGTTCCGTAACAGCGATTCCAAGATCTCTCGGATCGCACATCAGCAACAACGCTCCAACCGTGCGAAGAGCGTTTCCCAAACCCGTGAGGCCGTTCTGCTTCTCCGTCGGCGTAAATTGAAATCCCGCCAGAAACGGGGCGGGGAAGTGCAGCCACCAGGAAGTCGTATGCATCTCCTGTTCCGGCATCGAAAGCCGCCCAGCGCCCACATTTTCCATGGTGTAAAACTTGATTTTCTTGAAGCCGACAATCTGCCGGTTCACGCGCACGTCGCCATGGCTGGCATTCGCGTTGTTCATGGGCGTCACAGCTTCAGCCTTCAGAACCGCCACCTGTGTATAGTCGATCGCGTCCGTGTAGTAGTCGCAGTCCACCTGCTTCACGTAAGCCTTGCGTTCCTTGTAGTCGAATCGCTCCACGTGGAATTGCTTAGCTTCGTGAAGGTAAATGGCCTTTTCGTGCAGTGTAGTCAGGGCCGTGGTAAACGAAACGTCGGCGATCACTTTCGGTTCGCCGGTGATGTCGATTACCACGAAATTATCGCTGCTCACCGACCGCAGCGCGATGGTGTCCGCCGGGTATGTGTCGGAAGTCCAATGCCAGTTGCCCGCCGACTTATGCAGGAATCCGCGATCTTCCAGGTAGCGGCAGAGGTCGCCCGTCTCATGCGGCCCAAATTTCTCGTTCTCCGAGAGTGGAAGCTCGAAAGCGGCGCACTTTAAATGGTTCAGCAAAATTTCTAAGTTGTCCGCATTCACGTACGCGTGCTCCGGCGAGCGCTCAAAAAAATATTCGGGGTGCTCCACAATATACTGATCGAGCGGCGCGCTCGACGCCACCATCACGGCCACCGAAGCGGTCTGGCGACGGCCTGCGCGGCCGGCCCGCTGCCAGGTTGAAGCGATCGTCCCCGGATATCCAGCCATCACGACGGCATCGAGCGAGCCGATGTCGATCCCCAGTTCCAAAGCATTCGTCGCCACAACCGCCCGAAGATCACCCGACCGCAGCCTCCGCTCAATCTCACG
Source organism: Terriglobia bacterium (assembly GCA_025358575.1). Lineage (GTDB taxonomy): Bacteria > Acidobacteriota > Terriglobia > Bryobacterales > Bryobacteraceae > JANYJA01. The sequence continues at coordinate 5,267 of JANYJA010000044.1, read as the reverse complement.
CCGTTCCCTTGGAAGATACCCGCCACGATACCCGCGCACCGTTTCAGTCGGGATGCGCCCGTTGTCGCAGGCATCTTTCAGATACGTCACCAGGATCTCGGTGGCCAGCCGGTTGTTCGCAAACACCAGCGTCTGCTGGTGGTGGTCGATGAATTCGAGCGCGATGCGGCGCGTCTCGTTAATGTAGCTCCGGCGGATACCGAGCTGACGGTTCACCACCGGCGGATTATAGAGAATGAAATATTTCTCGCCAGTGGGCGCCCCGCTTACATCTACAATTTCGAAATTGCGTTCGACCAGCGTCTGAGCCAGCTCTCGCGGGTTGGCGATCGTCGCTGAGCAACAAATGAAGACCGGATTCGATCCGTAAAATTCGCAGATTCGCTTCAGCCGCCGCAGCAGGTTCGCGAAGTGGCTGCCGTAGACACCGCGATAGTAATGCAGCTCGTCGATCACGATGTAGCGCAGGTTCTCGAATAGCTTGGCCCACTTGGTGTGATGTGGAAGGATGCCGCTGTGCAGCATGTCGGGATTCGTCAGCACCACATTGGCGCGCTGGCGAATAGCTTTGCGGGCATCCTGGGGCGTATCGCCATCGTAGGTGAAGGCGCGAATGTCCGAGCCCATCTCATCGACGAGTGTGTTGAACTCATTCAACTGATCTTCGGCCAGCGCTTTAGTGGGGAATAAGTACATTGCGCGCGCGCCGGAATCGCGCATCAGCAGTTCAAAAACTGGCAGGTTGTAGCACAGTGTCTTGCCGCTGGCCGTGGGTGTGACGATGACCAGATTCTTTCCCGACGTCACCACCTCATAAGCCGCGGCCTGATGGCTGTAGAGCTTCGTAATGCCGCGCGACTCAAGAACTTTCCGCAATGCCGGGGCAATGTCTTCGGGGATTTCACGATAGACGCCCTCCCGCGCGGGCTGATGATGGATGGCCCGAACAGGCGGGTCCGACCGGCGTTGCAGCGCTTCAAAATAGCGCACCATGGCCGTGTGGTCGGGCTTTTCCCCGCCAATCGTTAAGCTAGGAAACGATAGCGCTAATTTAGTCTGTTCGGTATCCACTCTTCGCCTTTTCTTTGCCTAGCGTATCACCAGGCGGCTTCGTAGAGGGTCAGCAGGTCACGGCGGGTGCAGGGGCGCGGGTTGTTTTGATGGCAGCCGTCTTGAATGGCTTTGTCGGCCAGGTGGGGAAGACTTTCGAACTTGACTCCGTAGTCGCGAAGGCGCGGGGCGATTCCGATCCGCTGGTTGAGCCCGGCTATCCGCTCTTCGGCTTCGCCACCGCCGAATATCATTCCGAGATGGGCGATCCGTTCCGATGCCGCTTCCCGATTAAAGGCGAGGACGGCCGGCAAAAGGACTGCATTCGTTGTGCCGTGATGCATGCCGCAATCGCTTGACAAGGGATGAGCGAGCGAATGGACGGCCCCCAAGCCTTTCTGAAATGCGACGGCCCCCATAATTGAGGCCATCATCATGTTCGAACGCGCCTCGATGTCTTGCGGCTTCCCCATGACGACAGGCAGGTTGTCCCAAACCAGCTTGGCGCCGGCGATGGCGATGGCATCGCACATTGGGTTATAGCCCTTCGACAAGTAGGCTTCGACGTTGTGCGTGAAGGCGTCCATACCGGTGCCGGCGCTGATGTGCGGTGGCATAAACACGGTTAATTCCGGGTCGGCGATTGCAAGCGTGGGAATGAGATACGGGCTGAACACGACGGTTTTGCGGTTCGTCGCGGCGAGCGTGATCACGGTCGAACGGGATACTTCACTGCCGGTGCCCGATGTCGTCGCGATAGCAATGAAGGGAGGGAGATTTGCGGAGATCCGGTCGCCACCGTCCAAAAGATCGTCGTAATCGGCGAGGGGCAGGTCGTGGGTGATCTTCAGACGAATGGCCTTGGCGGCATCGAGAGGCGAACCGCCGCCCAGACCGATGATGCCATCGCACTTTTCAGCGCGATACAGCGCGACCCCGTCAGTGATGTTTTGCTCAGTCGGATTCGGAAGTACTCCCGAGAAGACGGCCGCGCCGGGGACCAGCGCGCGCACCGTTTCGAAGACGGGCGTCTTGGCCAGTCCCGCATCGGTGACCAGCAGCGGTCGTTTCATGGTGTATTTCGCGAGCGCCGCTGGGAGTTCTTGAACCGCACCGGAACCGAAGCGAATCGTGGTGGGAAAGGCAAATGTGGAAAGCATAAGTTTAGACGGATTCGAAATAACGGCTTAGTTCCCAGTCGGTGACAGCTTTAGCGAATTGGCTGACTTCCCAATCGCGCGTGCCGCAGTAGTGGTCAACGAATTCGGCGCCAAGCCAGTCGCGCGCCAGTGCGCTGTTGCGCAATGCGTCGGCGGCCTCTGCTAAGGAGCGCGGAAGGGGTCGCGCATCTTTTGCGTCGTAACCGACGATGGTGGCGTCGGGAGGTTCGAGTTTCTGTTCCACGCCGCTAACTCCCGCAGACAGCGCAGCCGACATGGCGAGGTACGGATTCATGTCCGCACCCGTCAGGCGTAACTCGATGCGCGAAGATTTGGCGCTGCCCGGAATTGCGCGGATGGCGGTGGTGCGGTTGTCGATGCCCCAGGTTGCGTTGATGGGCGCCCAGTAACCGGGGACGGTGCGCTTGTAGGAATTAACGGTGGGGCAGAACAGCGCCATGAGTTCGGGCAGATAGCGGACCAGACCCGCGATGTAGTGCCGCATGGGTCCGGCGACGCCGTCGGCAAACAGGTTCGCGCTTTCGCGCCAGAGACTCTGATGCACATGGCCGCTGGAACCGGGCAGGGTACCGCTCCACTTCGCCATGAACGTCGGAACCACGCCGTGTGCCAGCGCGATTTCTTTCACCGCGGGCTTGAAGAGCGCGGCGCGGTCGGCGGCGTCAAGGCCCGATGTAACGCCGATGGCGGCTTCCAGAACTCCAGGGCCGGTTTCGGTGTGCAAGCCTTCGATGGGGATGCCGAACTTGGGAAGATCGTCCATCAATTGGTGAAAGAGGGATCGGCTGGCGGCCGCCCGGATAACGCTGTACCCGAACATACCTTGCGTGAGCGGAGTGAGCCCGGTGAAATTCTTGGCGCGCAGTGAGTCGGCGGTCTCACGAAACACGAAGAACTCATATTCAGCGGAAAGGTAGGGGGTGAGGCCGAGCGACTGTACGCGTTGGAGGACGCGCCGGAAAACCTGTCGCGGCGCGACCGGGCTTTGGTAATCGAGCAGAAAAAAAGCGGTGCCGGTTTCCCAGGGAATGGTGCGAAAAGATTCTAAATCGATGCTGCACACGGCATCGGGGAAGCCGGTGTGCCAGCCCGTGATTTTGGCATTGTCGTATAGCGCATCGGCGATGTCCCATCCGAAGAGCACATCGCAGAAACCGATCCCGGATGTGATCGCGGAATAGAATTTATCCAGGCTGACGTACTTGCCGCGAAGTGCGCCGTCAATATCGAAGACGCCGAGTTTGACGCGCTGAATTCCGTGCTTGCCGAATTCTTCGCGAAGCTTCTCGACGGTCATCCAAGAGCCACCCAGACGGACTTCACGTTGGTGTACTGCTCCAGCGCATACTGGCCTAGATCGCGTCCGAAGCCGCTTTGTTTATATCCGCCGAAGGGCGACGCGGTGTCGAAACCGTTGTAGGTGTTGATCCAGACTGAGCCGGCTTTGATGTCGGCGGCCATGCGGTGAGCGAGCTGAATGTCGCGAGTCCAAACCGCAGAGACCAGGCCGTAGATGGTGCCGTTAGCGATGGCGATGGCTTCCTCGGGAGTGCGAAAACGAATGGCGGACAGCACCGGGCCGAAAATTTCTTCCTGCGCGATTTTCATCTCCGGCTTCACTTCGGAGAAGATGGTGGGCTTCACGAAGAAGCCTTTCGCATTGGAGGCTTCGGTGTCGCGCTCGCCCCCGCAGAGCAATTTTGCGCCTTCCCGCTTGCCGGATTCGATATAGCCGAGGATACGATCCATCTGCACCTGCGAGATCTGCGAGCCCATGCCCGTGCCTTTATCGAGCGGGTCGCCGACCTTGAGTTGGTTGGCCTTCTTGACCATGGCATCCAGAAACTCATCGTGAATGTCTTCGTGCAGCAGGAGTCGGGAAGCCGCGCTGCAGATTTCACCTTTGTTCGCAAAGATGCCCCAGAACGCCCGATTAATGGCGGCTTCGCGATTGCAATCCGGAAAAATAATGTTCGGCGATTTGCCTCCCAGTTCGAGGCTGACGCGCTTCAAATTGGTTTCCGAGGACGCTTTGAGAAGCGCGCGCGCGGTGCGAACAGAGCCGGTGAAGCTGATCTTATCCACGTCCATGTGACGGCCAAGGGCTTCGCCGGTGGAGTGCCCATAGCCCGTGACGACGTTCACGACACCCTCGGGAATACCGGCTTCCATACACAGCTCAGCGAGGCGCAGCGTGGTCAGCGGAGTCATCTCGCTGGGCTTAAGCACCACCGAGCAGCCCGCCGCGAGAGCTGGAGCGAGTTTCCAAGTGGCAATTTGCAAAGGATAGTTCCACGGCACAATCCCAGCGACCACGCCGACGGGTTCTCGGAGCGTGTAGTTGAGAAAATTGCCGTCGACTGGAATGGTTTCGCCGTAAATCTTGCGGACCCATCCGGCATAGTACCGGAAGGAATCGATGGCAGGCTCCACATCGGCGCCCATGGCTTCGCGGACGATTTTGCCGTTTTCGAGAGATTCGAGAATGGAGAGTTCTTCCTTGTTGCGGTCGATGAGCGCGGAAAGGTCCCATAGAATTTTCTCTTTTCGGGAGGGGTCCATACCGCGCCACGACTTTTTCTCGAACGACTTGCGGGCGGCGGCGACGGCGCGATCGACATCGGCTATATTCGCGTCGGGGACCGTGGTGAGGAATTCTCCGGTGGCGGGGTTAACCACGTTGATCTTCTGGTTGCCGACGGATTCTTCGAAACGCCCGTTGATGAAGAGGTTCTGAGGCTTCAATTTCTGTTTGACGGCTTCCGCGACGCTCATGTTCTTGCAGGATAACAGCCTAACTGGGCGCGGGACAGAGTGGTTCGACTGACGTAAAATGTTTTCTATATCCGCCGCTAAGTTCTACCAAGTCCCGCGTGTCGAAACGGTGTTGCAGGATTTGCGCTCCGGTGCTCGGAACATTCGAAGTGCGCCGGGCTTTTCGTTCATCCTGATTCTGATGCTGGCGTTGGGTATTGGCGCCAACACGGCCATTTTCAGCGTGATTCACGCCGTTCTGCTAAGCTCCCCTCCTTACCC